>CAYMZW010000005.1:0-32766 GCA_964395005.1 uncultured Rivularia sp. | reverse complement strand
GAGTCTCTTTGTTGAGCGAGCAAATCTTTTAAATCTTGGGAAGAGTCTTGAGTTGGTTTTGGTGGTTCTACAGGAGTAGAAAATTCTCTAGGCGTTCTAACTTCCGGTTCTGGTTCCGTTTGAGGTATTGGTTTGAGAATATCATTTTTAACAATAGGTTCCGGTTTGGGTTCCGGTTTTTGTTCTGGAATAACTGGCTTTTCCCTTACTTTTACTGGAGGAGCAGAAGGTAAAACAGGTGATATTGGTTCGTTAAATGCTTTGAAGTCTGGTTGTTTAATTTCTGGTTTTGGAAGCGGTTGTTTGATAACGGGTGGTGCTTGAGTAACTCTACTTTGTGCTATGTTCGGTCGAGAATTAGACAAAGCAGGACTTCCACCACTAATCCGAGACTGACTAGGAGCGGTATCTAAGTCGGGCTGCTTTATTTCTGGTTTTGGTTCTGGCTTCGGTTCTGGTTTTTCTAATTTCGGCTCTATCTTTTTCGGTTCTGGCTTAGGCTTCGGTTTAACTTCTTCTTTCGGTTCTGGTTCAATTTCTTCTATGGGAGTATCAAGAAGAGTTATTTCAACTGGTTCATCCTCAACTTCAGGCACCCTATTCAATAAATATTTGCCAATTCCCGAAGCCAATAAAGCCAGATGAAATATAAGCGAGCCAGCTAAACTACAAGCCAAAAAAATTCTCAGAGCTTTCGATTCTCTTTCCCTGTGTCGTAGCGCTGTACTTGCAAAGCTCATGGTTTAAACTTATTGATATAGATTTGCATTAATTGGTAAGTCTAAAATAATTAAGCGCAAAAGTCAATAAATTTTTCCTGATAATTACTTAATAATTTGTTGCAATTATCAACTTCGATATAGCTTTGATTTGATGTTGGAATTACACTGTTGTCGCAAATACATTTTGATGATAGTGAACGGTGTAAGTATTGATATTAAAGCATTTCAGACTTTTAAAGCGGCTATCAACAGTTATTCAGCACGCTTATAAAAAAGTAAAAATACCTTTAAACTTAATTAGTTGTTGATTTTCAATACCTTGAAGTGATTGACATTTATTATCATCTGTTTTAAGTTAATTTGATAACAACTATCATCTACAGAGGTAGATGTTGGTAGTACTTTCATTAATGAATTTGAGAAGCTCTAAATGGGAATAAATAATATATTCTCGGCAGGTGGAGTAGTGATGATACCGCTGCTGGGATTTTCTATATTGGCATTGGCTCTGATTGTCGAAAGGATAAGCTTCTGGATAAAGCTAAATAATCGTCAGACTAAGGTAGTCCGAGATATCTTAAATCTCTATCGTCGCAATAATGTTGTGGGTGCAATAGATGGATTGCGAAAAAACGCAGATTTACCTATAGCGCGGATGTTTCTCACTGCTTTGGAATTAGAAGAACCGACTCCGGAAGAGTTTCGTTTAGCATTGGAAAGTGAAGCGCAAGCTGAGATACCTTTACTCAAGCGCTTTCAAAATATATTTGATACTATAATCTCCCTCGCACCACTTTTAGGTCTTCTCGGTACTGTATTAGGATTAATTGGTTCTTTCGCTTCTTTGGATCTTGGTGATGTCGGAGGTTCTCAAACCACGAATGTAACTGGTGGTATTAGTGAAGCGCTGGTTTCTACTGCTGCGGGGTTAGTTGTGGCAATTTTGACGCTGATGTTTGCCAATACATTTCGAGCAATGTACCAAAGACAAATGGCATTGATTCAAGAATATGGTGGAGAATTAGAATTGCTTTACCGTCGTAATTACGAAAGAGGAATCAAAAATTATGCGTCTTCCAGATGAAGCGGATGTGCCAGCACAGATTAATATCGTCCCAATGATAGATGTTATATTCGCGATTTTGACATTTTTTGTGATGTCAACGCTGTTTTTAACTCGTCAAGAAGGATTACCAGTCAATTTACCCCAAGCATCTTCCGCAAATAGCGCAACTCAACCAGCACGAGTTACCTTAACTGTGGATAAAGCTGGGGAATTGTTTTTAAATAAGGAACCGATTACTTTAGATAAATTAGAAGCTGGGGTGAAAGCAAAAGTTAAACCCGAACAACCTTTAATGGTGGTGTTGAATGCAGATGAAGCAGTGAATCACGGGAAAATTGTCGCGGTGATGGATGAAGTGCGAAAGGTGAAGGGTGCTTCTTTGGCTATAGCAACTCGTCGAGATTGAATCAATTTTAGTTATCAGTTTTGTTAGTTTTAATAAATGCATCTGTGGATTCACCGTTAAATGTAGAGACGCGATATATCGCGTCTCTACAAAGTTTTGGGTTTTAATAGATATCTAATTTTATAAAACCAATGGCTATAAAAATATCAAAATCGGATTATTGGCAATTAATGGAACAAAACCAACAGTTAAGTAAAAATTCATCAATTGATAGTAAAGATATAATTTGCCAATATCCTCAAGAATTAGGAAAAGGATATTATCGAGAAATTCAGTTAAGAGAAGGATTAGAATTAGCAATTGAAAATAATCAACTGCACGATGACTTAATTGTAGAATGTCCCGAACGCCAGCACCCATTAGAATTTTTTTTCCAAATTTCTGGTAGTTCCAGCGATAATAGCCTATGGAATAATGCAGGTGAATACTTTTTTTATGGTAGCGGTATTGCTCCCCAGGAACAAAGTGAAACTTCAAGTAAGCAGAAAAATTTAGGAATTAACGTTCATATGAAGCCGGAATTCTTTTGCAGCTTTTTCGGTGAAGATACATCAGATATTCGGAAGCAATTAAATTATCTATTCAAAAATGACAACGAAGATTATTATTACTGTTCAAAGGGTAAAACAACGGCACAAATGCAGGTGGCTTTACAGCAAATATTAGAATGTCCTTATGAAAAAATTACCAAGCGAATATTTTTAGAAAGTAAGGTTTTGGAATTAATGGCTTTACTAATTGAGCAAATGCATCAGCCAAAATCACCAAAAACTGGTTCTTATAAATTTAATTCAGAAGATTTAGAAAGACTGCATTACGCAAAGGAAATTTTACAGCATAGCTTTGAAAATCCCCCATCATTAATCGAATTAGCTCATCAAGTTGGACTTAACGACTACAAACTCAAACTTGGTTTTCGTCAAGTTTTTCAAACAACCGTATTTGGATATTTACAAACTTATCGGATGGAATTAGCTAAGGAATTGTTGGCTGCAAAAACAATGAGCGTTCAACAAGTAGCTCGTAAAGTCGGATATGCTCATCCTGGTTATTTTTCAGCAGCTTTTAAGCGAAAGTATGGGGTTAATCCGAAGTCGTATCAGAAGAATTATATATTATCTGCTTGAAAATTCCCGTTTGTAGTTGCGCTTTAGCGCTCTTTTATCTGTGATGAGCGCTAAAGCGCAACTACGAGCAATTATTCTTCTCACTCCCTAAATAGAATACCACACCATAAATCAGGATAAAAATCCGTTTAGTGACTGAAATAATCCGTACAGTAGCAGAAATCGTCTTCACAACTAAAGTAATTCCCTTTATTCTTGAATATACTTCTCAATAATCTCAAGTTAAAAAGTAGTTTTATCTAGAATTAAGCTATTTATTTCGGGTGTATATATTACAGTTTATTGATAATTGTTAACAACAATTAGTTATAGTGGTGTGAAGAGTAATGATTAAAAAATGGTTGCTTCGTGGATGGTTTGGTGCGGGAACTGTTTTACTGATGGTAACTCCCACGTTTGCTCAAACTATTACAAATAAAGAAATTCCTCAAGTAAGTGAAGTCGAGCAGTTTGCCAAAAGTGCGTCTTTACTTGTACAGACACCAACAACAAATAATCCTCCCGTTTCCCCCCTTCGCAAGGGGGGACTAAGGGGGGATCTTGTATTAATTACCGGAGTCAAAGCTAACCCCAGGGATAATGGCTTAGAAATAGTTTTACAAACTTCTCTTGCTAGACAGTTACAGGTAGTAAATCGCAGCAGTGGTAATAACTTTATTGCCGATATTCCTAACGCTCAATTACAGCAAGCAAGCGGAGATGCGTTTAAATTTAGTTCGGAAAAACCTGTAGAGGGAATTACTGAAATTACGGTAACAAATTTAGATGCAAATACTGTCAGAATAACCGCAACTGGTGAAACAGCATTACCCAAAGTGGAATTATTTGATAGCGGACAAGGTTTGATTTTTGGATTAGCACCTACTGCTTCTACAGCACAAAAACCCCAGACAAAACCCGAAACAACCCCATCAGAACCACAAAAACCTGCAAGTGAAACTCCTTCTAAGAAACCATCTGGTCAGGATGAGACGATTGAGTTGGTAGTGACGGGAGAGCGTTCGGGGTATCGGGTACCGAATAGTTCGACTGCTACCAAAACTGACACACCATTGCGAGATATTCCCCAGTCGATTCAGGTAATACCCCGACAAGTACTAGAAGATCGCAATGTTAGAGAACTTAGAGATGCAATCGAAACCGCAGGTGGTGTCACTTCAACTGGTGGAAGAAGTTCGAGTGTTTTTGGAGAAAATTTCCAAATTCGGGGTTTCCAGGTTAGCGATAGTATCTTTCGCGATGGTATTCCTTCTACTTCTTTGGGAGTATTAACTACTAGCGATATCGAAAGTGTTGAGATACTCAAAGGCCCTGCTTCGGTACTATTTGGTTCAGGAGAACCTGGTGGAGTTATCAATCTTGTTTCTAAAAAACCTTTATTTGAGCCTTTTTCTTCTACCTCCTTTACAGTGGGAAGTTTTGACACCTATGGATGGGCTATCGATGTATCTAGTCCCTTAAATGATTCCAAAACAGTCCGGTATCGCTTGAATGCATCTTACGATGACTATGGCAGTTTCCGCGACTTTGTTGATGGCGATCGCCTTTCAATTAGCCCAACAGTTACCTGGGATATCAGCCCCGATACTTCCTTAAACGTTTACGCAAAATACGTTACCGAGCGGGAAACGGTAGACGAGGGACTTCCCGAAACCAGTGACGGTGTGGTTGATATTCCCCGGAGTCGGTTTTTGAACGAAGATTTTGGTGAGTTTGAGCAGGAGCAGTTCAATGTCGGCTATACGCTCAATCATAAATTCAACGAAGATTGGTCGGTTAGACACGCTTTACAATACTTAGAGTACGAGCCGAGTAGATTTTACCCTTTCTTTGATACTTTTGATGAAGCAACGGGGGATCTTTCTCGTGTAGAATACGCGACTGATGAAACTTATCGAAGATTTTTCACAAATGCAGATGTGATTGGTAAATTCAAAACAGGCTCAATTCAACACAAACTACTATTTGGTGTAGAATATCGTCGCAATACTCAAGATCCAAGTTTTCAATTTAGTGAGCCTTATCCATCTATTAATGTTTTTAATCCAGTTTATACTCGAAGAACTTACGAAATTGCTCCAGATTTTTTCCGGGATGATAAGATTACCCAGATAGCTGTTTATCTGCAAGACCAAATTGATTTACTGCCTAATTTGAAAGTGTTGGCAGGTATTCGTTACGATAGTGCCGAGCAATTTCGTACCGTCAGAAATTTAGGCGAACCAAGGGAAGAATTTGAGCAAACTGACAGTTCTTGGTCGCCCAGATTCGGTATTGTTTACCAACCAATTAAACCACTGTCATTGTATGCATCTTATACACGCTCGTTTAATCCGTCCTTTGGCGCAAGTCGTAATAATGGTGAGCCATTCAAGCCAGAAACCGGACAACAGTTTGAAGTCGGTGCTAAGGCTGATTTAACTGATAAACTCAGCCTTACTTTAGCAGCTTTTGATATTCGCAAACAAAACATAAGCACAACTGACCCTGATAATATTGCTTTTTCTATCCAAACCGGAGAACAAACCAGTCGCGGATTTGAACTCAATTTGGGAGGAGAAATTTCACCGGGGTGGAAAATAACAGCAGCCTATACTTACTTAGATGCATTTGTGACTGAAGACAACACCGATATTGAAGGAAATCGTCTTGCTAAGGTTCCGGAAAATCAATTTAGTTTATGGACAACTTACGAAATCCAGAAAGGAAATCTTGCAGGATTGGGCTTTGGTTTGGGGCTGTTTTATGTAGGGGAGCGTCAACGGGATTTAGATAATACCTATGAGCTTCCAAGCTACTTCCGTACAGATACAGCTTTATTCTATAAAAAGGATAATTGGCGTGCCCAGTTGAATATCGAAAACCTTTTTGATATAAATTATTTCCGTTCGGCGAATTATAGTTTTGTAGGAGGTGGGGTTAATCCCGGAAAACCTCTTGCTGTTACCGCGTCATTTGCGATTGATTTTTAACACCGTGTTTGCTTTATTGATAGTTCCCTCTCCTTGATAAGGGGAGGGTTAGGGTGGGGTAATGCAACCAAAATTAGCATAAAAATGTACAAAAGAATTCATGCAATAGTATTGCTGTTTGTGTCTGGCATCCTAATCGTTTTTATGGTGTCAGCTTGTAACAGCAAAACTTTTACTTCAAATAATATTGATAGTACTTCTACTGATAAATGTCGTGTAATCAAACACGCAAAGGGTGAAACTTGCGTTCCAGACAACCCACAACGCATTGTTGTGCTAGACGTTGTGACGATGGAAGATGCGATAGCCTTGGGTGAAAAACCATTGGGGGCACCTCTTAATAACTTTACACCACATATACCGACAAAAGGCATTGTGGATCTGGGTGACTCAGACGCAATAAATTTGGAAAGAGTGCTAACACTTAAGCCAGATTTGATTCTTGGGATTACAAGTACTGCTCAAATTTATCCTCAGCTTTCTCAAATTGCACCTACGGTTTTAGTAGAGTTCAATCATAGCGGGGAGTGGAAAGAACTTTTTGCATTTGTAGGAAAGGTTTTAGGTAAATCCGAGCAAGTCAAACAGGTAATAGCTGATTATTCCCAGAGAGTGGAGGATTTCCAGCAGAAAATGAATAAGAATGCGAGTAAAACCCAAGTATCAGTTGTTCGACTCTATCCCGAGACAATTACTCTTTACACGAAGGCAGGATTTATCGGAACCGTCTTAGAAGACGCAGGTTTATCTCGTCCACCTTCACAGGATTTAGATTTAGAAGCAACCAAAACACTTACTGGCGATACAATTCAATATTCTATTTCTAGAGAAGCATTTGATAAAGCAGATGCAGATGCAGTGTTTGTAATTGTAGGTAACTGGGATTCTAAAATCAAAGACGTACTTTCATCTTTAAAGAGCGATAAGCTTTGGTCAACATTGAAAGCTGTTCGGCAAAATAAGGTTTATGAAGTTGAGAATCATTGGGTAGGAAGCGGACCGATTGCAGCTAATGCAGTAATTGATGATTTGTTTAAATACCTTGTCGAAACACCCTAATTTCTCCATCGGGTTTGATGATTCACAGTGATGTTTTTTAACAGCTGCACCATTATGAAACTTCATACTTTATTTGTTTGTAAATCATGTAGTGCTATTATCGACCACGAAGAAGCAGACGAACGCGCTGAAGGTAATCAACTGCTTTTACAATTGCTAGAAGCACAAAAAAATGATTTAACCGATTGCAATCTTAATATAGAAGCTGTCGGTTGTTTGTGGAGGTGCGATACTCCTTGTAGTGTCACTTTCACCTGTCAAGGTAAATACACATATCCTAACGGTGAATTTACCCGTTCAAAATATTGTTCTAGACCTGTTTCAATTCAGTAAATTATATAGAGAAAGTAAGAACGGTTATGTTTTACCTGCAAAAATGCCAGAACAACTTAAATCAAATTTACTTGTGCGTATTCCACCAGTACCGGGATGAAAAATCTAATCATGAATATCCCTCTAAAATCCTACACTAATCTCCTCAAAAAATATCTTTTACCACAAAGAAAACGAGTCATTTGGTTAACATTAACCTTATTTTCTACTATTGCTCTACAACTGATTAATCCGCAAATTATTAGCTATTTTATAGATACTGCTGTTGCTGGTGGTTCTACTCAAAAACTATACACTGCTGCTTTTATTTTTATTGCTGTTGCACTCGCAACTCAACTATTTTCTATTGGCGCTAAATATCTGAGTGAAAATGTTGCTTGGACGGCTACAAATGCTCTCCGCTGCGATTTAGTAACCCATTGTCTTTACCTTAATTTCTCTTTCCATAAATCTCGTACACCAGGAGAACTTATCGAACGGGTTGATGGTGATGTTAATGCTCTTTCGCGTTTTTTCTCGCAATTCATAATTGATATTGTCGGCAATATTATTTTACTTTTGGGTATATTAATAGTGCTGTTTTGGCAAAATTGGCTTGCTGGTGCTGGCTTGGGTATTTTTAGTCTAATATCTCTTATTACCCTTGTTAAATTACATCCCCTAGCAATCATTCCTTGGACTAATTACCGTCAAATCAGCGCTGAGTTTTTCGGCTTTATCGGGGAGCATATCGCAGGTTTAGAAGATATCCGGGCTAACGGTGCTGTAAATTATGTAATGTACCGTTTTCATCAGTTTCAGCAACGTTGGCAATCTACTTATCACAGAGCGCGATTAGCAGCAACTACTCTCTGGGGAACTACAGTTGGTTTATTTACTTTAGGTAATGCTTTAGCCTTGGGAATAGCTGCTTATTTATGGAATCAACAGGCAATTACTATTGGTACGGCATATATCTTGTTTTACTATACTAATTTATTGCAAGAACCGATTGAAAAAATCCGCGAACAATTAGAAGATTTTCAACAAGCGGAAGCAAGCATTTATCGCATTCAAGAGTTATTGCAAATACCACAAGAGATTAATCATAATATTATTGGCAATGTACTTGATGATGGTGCTTTGTCGATAGAATTTGAAAATGTTTATTTTAATTATGAGTTGGAAAATGTAGATAATTTAGATAATAAAAATTCAAGTCAATGGATACTGAATGATATTTCATTTAACTTAGAATCAAATCAAGTTTTAGGAATATTAGGACGTACCGGAAGCGGAAAAACAACAATTACCCGTTTGCTATTAAGATTTTATCAGCCTCAGTTTGGTAATATTCGTTTAAATAATATTCCCATTGGACAAATATCGACAAAAGAATTAACGCAGCATATTGGAGTTGTCACCCAAGATGTGCAACTATTTCAAGCCACAGTACGCGACAATTTAACTTTCTTCAATTCAACTATTAGTGACGAACAAATTATTGATATTTTAAATGATTTAGGTTTAACTACATGGTTAGATTCTCTCCCCGATGGATTAGATACATACTTAACATCAGAAAGTGGTGGACTTTCTGCCGGACAAGCACAATTACTAGCCTTTACGAGAGTATTTCTTAAAAATCCTAGTTTAGTAATTCTTGATGAAGCATCTTCTCGTCTCGACTCAAAAACAGAACAATATTTAGAAGTAGCAATTAATAAATTATTAACAGGACGCACGGTGATAATTATTGCTCATCGTTTACAAACTCTACAACGAGCAAATCAAATATTAATGTTAGATAACGGACGCATTGTTGAATATGGTTCATATCAAGAGTTAATTAATAATACTTCCTCTCATTTTTCGCAATTATTAACAAAAATATCAGCGATAAATCAGTAGAATCATATTATTGGATTTGTAGGGTGTGTGACGGCTACGATAAATTTATCAAATACAATTCAAAAACTGACTTATTGCTGTCATGCACCATAATAACTCAAGAAGGTACAGCATCTACTCATGTAAATATGAATCAAAATGAATTCAAATCAACACCCCAACATCTGGCAACTTTTATGGCAAATGATTTGCTATACTCCCAGACTATATGTAATAGATGCTTTTTTTTGGTTATTTATTATGGGTCTTCCCATATTACCAGGATTAATTCTTCGCGAATTTTTTAATAGTCTTACAGGTGAATCGGAATATAACTTTTCTCCGACAACATTAATAATAATATTATTAGCTATTGGATTGGGAAGAGTAATATTTATTTTTATCGGTCGCGTGACGAAGACTCAACACCGATTCACAATGAATGCTTTGTTGCGTCATAATCTATTACAAGCTATTCTCAAACGTCCTGGTGCAATGTCTTTACCCGTAAGTCCGGGAGAATTAATTAGCTATTTCCGCGATGATATTGATTTGATTGAAAATAATATTGTAGGAACTGCGGAAATATTTGATGCTGCAATATTTGCTTTCACTTCTTTAATTATTCTCGCTAATATTAACTGGAAAATGACTGTTTTAGTTTTTCTACCTTTAGCTTTAGTAATAATTGTCATTCAGCAAATGGAGAAGCGAATTAAACGCTACCGACGTGCTAGTCGCATCGCTACAGAAAAAGTCACCGGGTTGATAGGCGAAATATTTAATTCAGTTCAAGCAATTAAAGTTAATGGAGCAGAAAGTTCAGTAATTAATCACTTTCAAGAATTAAACGAACAACGACGCAAAGCTATATTAAAAGACCAATTGTTTGCAGCAATTTTAAATTCTAACTTTCAAAATTTAGTTAATTTAGGCACGGGAATAATTTTACTTACGGCCGCAACGTCTTTACAACAAAGTACGAACAATTTAAGCGTGGGTGATTTTGCTTTATTCGTTTATTATTTGGCTTTTGTTACCGAATTTGTAACATTTTTAGGAGAATTTATTGCTTCGTCAAAGCAGACAGAAGTATCCTTTGAACGCATGACAGCTTTAGTTGAAAATCAGAACAACTCAGCTTTAACTTTAGTTGCTCACCAACCACTTTATTTAAATCATATTTTTGGACAAAAGCAACAACTACCTCAAATTAAAAACGAAGCACAAAATTATTCACGATTGCAAGAATTAACTATTCAAAATCTAACTTATCATTATCCAGGAACTAATCAAGGAATTGAAAATATTAGCTTTTCTTTACCAAGAGGTAGTTTAACTGTAATAACTGGTGGTATTGGTGCGGGAAAAACAACTTTACTACGGATTTTATTGGGATTATTACCTTTAGAATCAGGTCAAATTTATTGGAACGATTATTTAGTAAATAACCCTGCAAGTTTTTTTGTACCTCCCCGCAGTGCTTATACACCTCAAATTCCGCAATTATTTAGTCAAACTCTTCGAGATAATTTGCTTCTGGGTTGGGAGAAGACAAATAATCATATGGAAAAAGCACTTCACACATCCGTATTTACCGAAGATGTTGCTGATATGGCTTTAGGCTTAGAAACCGTCGTCGGATATAAAGGGGTGCGTCTTTCGGGGGGACAGTTGCAACGTGCTGCGATATCTCGCGCTTTAATCCGTCAACCAGAATTACTTGTATTTGATGATATTTCTAGTGCTTTGGACGTACAGACAGAAGAAAAATTATGGTCAAGGTTGCTAGACAAACAAAATAATTGCGAGTGGCAACCTACTATTTTAATAGTATCCCATCGCGAATGGTTACTTAATCGTGCCCACCGGGTAATTGTTCTCGAACAAGGACATATTAGTACTGAGGTATTACAAAATAAATAAATCAGCTAATATAGTTTTATTTTTTTACTTTTTACTTTTATAATTCCCTACCCTTCCTACCAATTGGAACACACATCGGAGTTCCAGAAACAGGATCGGGAATTATCTTACATTCCAACCCAAACACATCTAAAACCATTTTTTCGCTCATTACATCTTCCGGTTTGCCTTGAGTATAAATATTCTCTTTGTTAACAGCTACCAAATTATCAGCATAACGACAAGCTTGGTTTAAATCGTGCAACACCATCACCAAAGTTCTTCCTTGATTTTGATTCAATTCCCACAGCAAATCTAGAACCTCAATTTGATGCGCTAAATCCAAAAAAGTCGTCGGTTCATCTAATAGTAAAATATCAGTATCTTGAGCCAAAGCCATTGCAATCCAAGCCCGTTGTCTTTGTCCCCCAGAAAGAGTATCTAATTCCCTTTCTGCAAATTCTTTCATTCTGGTAGTTTCTAACGCTACTTCAACAAAACGTTCGTCTTCCTTCGTCCATTGCTGCAACCAATTTTGATAAGGATAGCGTCCGCAAGCTACTAAATCTTTCACCGTCAAACCTTCCGGTGCAACTGGTGATTGAGAAAGAATTCCTAACTTTTTAGCAACGGCTTTTGTCGATAATTTAAATACGTCTGTAGAATCTAAATAAATACTTCCGCTAAAGGGTTTTAATAATCTTGCTAAACCCCGCAATAAAGTAGATTTACCACAGCCATTTGCACCAACTAAAGCGGTAATTTTGCCTTGAGGTATACTTAAATCAATATTTTGAATAATTTTTGTATTGTCGTAACCTAGTGTTAGATTTTTAGTTGCTAGTTTCATTTATATTTAAATATTGAATTGAGCTTTTTAACGCAAAGGTAAGCGGAGGTTTGCGCGGAGGTACGCTGAGGGGTTATTTTTAGTTTTCTGTTTTGATTTTATTTCCTCCGAGTTCTAATTAATAAATAAACAAAATATGGCGCACCAATTACAGCGGTAACAATTCCACAAGGAATTTCTATGGGAGCAAATAAAATTCTTCCTAAAAAATCAGCTATTACTACAATCATTGCTCCTGTCATTGCAGCTACGGGAATCAATCCTTCATGAATATTTCCTACTAATTGACGGGCTATATGAGGTGCTATTAATCCTACAAAACTAATTGTTCCTGCTGTGGCTACTGCTGCACCTGATAAAGCTGCACTAATTAATAATAAAAAAGTCCGCTGCCATTCTACTTTATTACCCAATCCTTTGGCTATTTCTTCTCCTAAATTTAAAGCATTTAATTGCGGTGCATTTATAAAAGCTAAGGGTACAAAAACTATTAACCAAGGTAGTAATGAAAAAAGCTGTTCCCAACTTCGTCCGTAAACGCTTCCCGCTAACCATACTAATGCTTGACTAACATTATAAATATTGCCAAATGTCACCATTAAGTTAGTGAAAGCACCAGCTACCGCTGCTATTCCTACTCCAATCAAAATTAAACGTACCGGATGCGCTCCTCTATCCCAAGCTAAAAAATAGATTAATAATGAAGCAATCAAAGCACCGAAAAAAGCTGCTATAGGCAATATTCCCGCAGGTAAATTTGGTAATAATACGATTAAACTTACTGCTGCTAAACTCGCACCTGCATTAATACCAATAATTCCTGGATCGGCTAAAGGATTACGAGTTATACCCTGCATAATGGTTCCGGAAATCGCTAAAGCCATTCCTACAAAACAAGCGGTAAGGGTTCTGGGTAAGCGTAAGGTGTTGATAACAAATCCATAATCTGCATTTCCTGTATCTATTCCCAACACGGTTTGAATAACTGCAAGTGGTGGAATGGGATATTCCCCGAAGGAGGTATTCATCACCATTGCGGTTAAGGTAATCAGAATTAAAATTAATAAGACAATGGGAACCCGCTTTTTGAGACGGAAGGAAATCGGTAGCAGTTTAGAACGGAAAACTATTGTATTTGTCTTCATTTCTTCACCTTGGTTTTAGCTAAATAAATGAAGAATGGCGCACCAACTAAAGCTGTCATAATACCTACGGGGATTTCTTGGGGTTTGATAATTAATCGAGCTGCGATATCGGATGCTAAAAGCAATATGGCTCCGAATAAAGCGCTGTAGGGTAAAATCCAACGGTAGTCTAAACCTACGATAAACCGGACAATATGAGGAACTACCAAACCGATAAATCCAATCGCTCCCGCAACCGCGATCGCGCTTCCATCTAATAGCAAAACGCAAACAGCAGCAAGGATTTTCACCGATGCGGTTTGTTGCCCTAAACCTTTAGCGATATCTTCTCCCAAACTCAAAATTGTAATTTGTTTGGAAATAATTAAGGTTAATACCATTCCGATGCAGACATAAGGCAGAATTTGCAGGATAAGGCTTGTATCCGCACCAGCTAAGGAACCAGCCAACCAAAAACGAATTTCTTCAAGAGTACTTTGACTAACAATTAATATCCCAGTAGTCAGGGAAGCAAGAAAAGCGCTAATCGCTGCACCAGCAATAGTTAAGTTGAGTGGAGTAATTCCGCTACGACCTAAAGAGGCTAAAAAATACACGCTTACCGCAGTAATTCCCGCACCCGCAAAAGCACACCAAACATAAAAACTCGGTGACGAAGCACCAAATAAAAAAATTGCCATCACCACCGCAAAAGCCGCACCCGCATTAATTCCCAGTATTCCTGGATCTGCTAATGGGTTGCGAGTGATACCTTGCATAATTGCACCAGCAGTAGATATTGATGCACCTACTATCATTGCCAGTAGAGAACGGGGTAATCTGACAGTACGGATAATTAGATGTTCTCTCGAACCATCGAAGGATATTAAGGAATCATAGACACTTGACCAAGAAATATCAGCAGCACCATAGGAGACGCTGATAAAAAGACAGATGGCGAGTACTATAAATCCAATGATTAAGCCGATTACGGGTTTAGTTCGCGATAGTATCTGCATATGAGCTTTTGTGGAAATTAGATATTAGTTGATTCACCCGCAATAAATCAGTTATTAATAATTATTTACAATAAGCAGCGATAGAAAATCTAGAGTTGATAAATTATTTAATATAAAGTTAAGCATTGTAAAAGCTTTCAGACATCAGAAATTAATTGTTCTCTCAGAGGATGTGCAGGAAAGTCATAAATAAAACCACAAATTTTTAGATCCCCCTAAATCCCCCTTTAGAAGGGGGACTTTAACCCCCCTTTATAAGGGGAGCCACTGCGTTGCGCGGTGAATCTAGTTGGGGGTGTCGGTTTCCGTCCCCCAAACTAGTGAACCCGAAGGGGTTCCCAAGGCAGCGCGGCGTGCACGGAGGTTCCCTCCGTTGTAGCGACTGCCGCCGCGTTGTAGCAAGTGGCGTGGGAAGGGGGAATAATGCCGAAATTAGGATAAAAATAATACTTTTCAAACATCCTCTCATAAAAATCGTCTGTTTATTAAATAAGGTTTTGGATAATTGCTATTATTTCTCAATTCATTTGATTAATTTAGTATATTTTTTGCAATTTATCAATAACATTTCTCAAAAGAACTGGCGCTACATACAGTATAAGTAAATATCTTCCAACTTCCATAAGTATAGGATTTGTAAGTCGTTAGACTTAAAACTCACATCAGGTTACAAAAATTTGAGAAAAACCCGATTCTCTGCAAAACCGGGTTTATAGATTCTCATGAATTATTTAAAAATAATATATCTATAACTACACAAACGCTTCAACTAAAATCTTTGTTCCGAGGAAAATTAAACTACCTCCACCAATTAACTCTACTTTTTGTTTAAATATGTCACCGCAAAAATGACCGATATAAACCGCGATAAATGACAAAGTAAAAGTAATAAATCCAATCACCGTAGCTGTTAATAAAATTGAACTTTTTAAAATTGATAATCCTAATCCAGCCGCAAAAGCATCAATACTAGTAGCAATTGATAGCCCAATTAACGTGTAAATTTCCAAACAATTAAACTTTGGTTTTTCATCATCGCTATCTGTAAACGATTCATAAATCATCTTTCCACCAAGATAGGAGAGAATACCAAAAATTATCCAATGATTAAAACTAAGAACAATACTTCTGATACTTAATCCTGCCAACCAACCGATTAAAGGCATAATAGCTTGAAATATACCAAAAAATAGCGCTATTTTAATCGCTTTAGATATTTTGATATGTCTAATAGTCAATCCACTGCTCAAAGATACTGCACAAGCATCCGCAGCTAATCCAAAAGCTAGTAAAATTGAACTTGATAATTCCATTTGTTAAACAAAATATAAAACTTTGTTTGAATTATAAACTATTATTAAGTTTTGTATTATCATTTTTATCTCATTGTTAGTTCATATTTTATTCATCATTAGTGAAACGTCCAGTTAGTGTGAAAATAACTATTTAATATCGCAATCTGGTATAACTATTTCCACATCGCGTAGTAAAGGAAAAGCATAGCTAGATAATGCAATCAATGCTCCACAAATAGATAATATTGCCATCATCAGAGCCATACCAGCACCAGTTTGAGTACCGAAAATATTGCCGAATATAGGGGCTAATATACCATCAGTTCTCATTGCTGGTTCAAAGAAATTATCGGCTAGTAAACCCGCTATAGCTGCTCCCAATGCTGTGGGAATTTGAGCAATGAGAAAGCGAGCAGCAAAAACTCGTCCTTGGATATTGGGTTCTATTTTGGATAACCAGATAGCTTGATTGGAACTATTCGGGAATGGAGATGAGAAACCACTGACAAAAGCAGCAATCATTTTTAAACGAATCTCTAGCGCTAGGGATAAAGTAAGTAAACCCAACTTCCAGATAGCACTACCCGTTAATAAACCATGAATCTTACGCTTTGGGCCACCCCAAATGCTGATAGTTATACCACCGAGTAAACCACCGATACCAAAAGTGGTAAATAGCGTACTTAATATAGTTGAATCATTATTGCTACGAGCTAAAATCATTGCAGGAAGGATGGCAAAATTTATCCCACCAATTAAGTTATTACTCAGCCAGAATATCAGAATTGCAATTAGTGGAGGATATCTAAATAAATAACGGAAACCAAAAGTTAAATCTTGCCAATAAGACTTTATTGTTTGGTGAGTAATTTCGTTGTTTTTAGGCTGAGGAATATTGACAAAGCTAAGAGTAGAAATTGCAATTATAAAAGTAACTATATCAATCGTCAGGATACCAGCTAATCCGATTAAATAATAAAAAGTCCCAGCCAAAGCAGGAGCGAAAATGTAAGAACCAGACATCTGAATTGAATCGAGAGCGGTGACTCGGGAATAATGCTGTTTGGGGACAATTAGCGATAGTGAAGCGGAGTAGGCTAAAGCTTGGAGATAACCAAATAATCCATTGACAGCAGCACTTAGATATAAATGCCAAATTTGTAAATTGTTAGTTAGAAATAATATTAAAATTGCAATGGTAGAAAATCCTGCAAATAAATCGCCTAGCATCATTAACATTTTGCGATTCATTCTATCAACTAATACCCCAGCAAATAAAGCCGCAATTATCCGGGGAGTTTGAGTGAAAAACAAAATTAAAGATAAAGGAGTTGCTTGTTCGGTGACTTCCCAAGCCCAGATTGTCAGAGCAAAGTTAGTCATTTCCGAACCTAATAAAGAAACTAATTGTCCCAACCAGATAATGAGGAAGGTACGCATTTTTTATTTATGATTTATTTTTATTTTTATTTTTATTTTTATTTTTAAATTATGGTGTGTCATTGTTTGTATCTTTAGATAAAAGGAAGGTACGCAGTTGCTCAATAACAAGTTTTGTTCCGATGGGGCCATTTAAACCATTCCAACGGTAGTAGGTAGCAAAGTAAACGCGATTTTCTTTGCTTGCAGTTAAAGATTGCGCGATCGCGTTTTCTTGCCAAGCTTGTTTTGCTGCTTGAGACTGAATATCTTCGATATACTGATTAAAATTCTTTTTTTCTTTCGATTGCTCTGTTTCTCCAACGTTCAAGTTATATCCCATGACAATGATGATATCTGCTTGATTCAATTGTGGTAAAGTTTCGATTGAAACTGGGGTAACAGACTGATTATCATTTTTGACGGAAGGTAAAGAGACTAATTCAAAGCCAATCCCTTTTAAAACTTCACCCAAATAATTATTAGGATTAATAATAGAAATATTGTTTTGTAATTTGTCTGTTCCCAATACCAAGAGTTTGGGATGAGTCGCAACTACAGGAGCAAATTCAGTCCGAGCAGCAGTAATTTGTTGTTCATAGTTATTTATTACTTGTTGAGCTTTTTCTTCCTTTCCAAGTGCTTTGGCAAGTTGTCTAATACTTTGTTGCCATTTTCCTTCATCGGTGCGATTTGTCCATAACAGGGTTGGAGCTATCTTTGATAAGACAGAATAAAAGCTTTTACTTGCTTCTCCTCCAATAATTAAATCGGGTTTGAGTGAAGTTAATCTTTCTAAAGAGGGTTGATTTCTAGTACCAAGATTGATGGGTTTACTGGTTACTTGGCTACCTAAATAAGGAATCTGTTGAGCGGGATTGTTGTATCTATCTTTTCGATATAAGTTTATTACAGATGCATATCCCGCAGGTTGCACTTCTAAAGAAAGCAGCAAATCTAGAGTATGGGGACTCAGAGCAACAACCTTTTGAGGTTGAGAGCAAACTTTAGCTTCACCAAAATCGTGCTTGATTTTTTGACAGTTTGCTGTTGAATTTGATTGTGAAGAAGAAGCTTTAACTTTATTTTTACTAACTTGGTTATTGCTAGTATTATTACAACCAATAATTACAAAAGCACTTAATAAACTTAAACTTATTAGCCTGACTAGTTTTTGCTTTAAGATTAACATTTTTTTCCATTCGCTTGTTGTTGCTGTAATCTAATGAAGTTAATTTATAACTATTACCAATTACCAATTATCAATTATCAATTACCCTGAGCCGCACGCTCCGCGTGAACGGGTTCACTACTTGCACATCCAGGGAACTGGTGCAGCAGTAGTTCACCAATTACCAATTATTAATTATTATTTATCAAAAATTAACAGAAATAGAACCAAGAATCGTAAAAGGTTTACCGGGATAAATACCTCTTACACGACTATTTCCGACACCTTCTATATAATCGATGTTGAATAGGTTCTTAAAATTAAGAGCTGCTCGCCAATTATTCCTTTGATAAAAAATCGCAGCATCGGTAGTCAGATAATCTTCAACTTCAAAACTATTATCTAAATCTCCCTTTCTTGCACCGACATATTTCAAACCTAGACCAAAACCTAAACCCTGTAAATCACCTTTTTGAATTTCATAAGTTGTCCACAAACTAGCACTGTGTTCGGGAGTTCCCGGTAATTGATTGCCAATGTTTTCTGGATTATTGTCTTCAGTGATTTCTGCATCAATATAGGCATAAGAAGCAATAACTTTTAATCCTGGTGAGATTTCTCCGATAACATCTAGCTCTAAACCTCTACTCTTTTGCTCTCCGCTTGCAACTGAAAAATTAGGTAAAACTGGATCTGCAACAGCAACATTTTGCTTGGTAATATCAAAGTATGCCAGTGTTGCAGACAGTTTATCTTTGATTAATTCAGTTTTAAGACCAACTTCAAATCCTTCTCCTGATTCTGGTTCGAGAAAATCCCCGTCTGCGTTAGTTGTATCGTTGGGATTAAAAGAACGAGAATAGCTAGCGTAAAGCGAAACTGTATCAATTGGTTTATAAACAATACCTACACGAGGATTAAAAGAATCATCATTTTGAGTTGCTTCCGAATCAGCAACGTTATCTATTCTATTTTGTTCTATGGTGTCATAACGCAACCCAGCGAGCAAAATTAAATTGTCGGAAAAATAGATTTGGTCTTGTAAATAAATTCCTAATCTATCAGCTTTAATTTTACTATCATCAAATATGCCAATATCCTCTAAAGCAGGTCTGGAGTCTGCTGAATAATCGGGATTAAAAATATCGATAGCTGTAGGAGAACTGGTAGGGTCAAATCTGGTATACAGGTCAATATCACTTCGATTCAAATCCACACCAAATAACAGGTTATGTCTAATTGAACCAGTGGTAAATTTTCCCTCTATGTTTGTATTAAAAGAAAAATAATCTTGATCCCTACCTTGAACAGCCCAAATCCGAGTTAAAATTCCTGTTTCTTCATTTAATCTAAAAGGAAGAGCTAGAACGCTGTAATCATATTTGTAATCAATATAGCGAAATGCATTCTTAATTTTCCAATTGTCGTTGAAACGATGTTCTAAGCTATAACCAACATTAAATACTTTGCTTTCGATTGTATCTTCGGGATTGTTAGTAATTCGTTCGGGGGGAATATCGGCAACACCATTACCAAAGGCAATTGTACCAAAATCGGCTGGATTTTCGTCTTTTTTGTATTCGAGATTAAAAGTTATATTTGTGTTTTTACCAGCTTGCCAAGTAACAGTGGGAGCAATAAAAAAACGGTTAAAACTATTATCGTAATTACGAAAACTATCTTCGTTGCGGTAAAGTGCATTTAGCCGATAAAGCAGTTTCTTGTCTGCGGTGAAGGGGCCGGAAATATCAAAGCTAGGTTGAAAAAAGCTGCGGTTGCCAACTTTTATTTCAGCTTGATAAAAAGGCTCTGCTAAAGGTTTTTTGGTGACAAGATTGATTAATCCCCCTGGTTCAACTTCACCGTATAATACAGAGGCTGGACCTTTGAGAACTTCAACTCTCTCCAAATTTGCAACTTCTGGAATCCCTTGAGAAAAACCATAAATTCTATTTCCATCTCGTAAAACAGGTGCATCATCAAAACCCCGAATCGCAAAACCAATCCCTCTACCGTCATTATTTCCTAAATAGGTAACCCCACTAACGTTATCTACAGTTTCTTCTACAGTAGTTGCTTGTTTATCTTCAATAACTTGTCTAGGTATTACCTGAATTGACTGGGGAACGTCACTTATAGCACTATCAGTTCTAGTTGCAGTAGTCGCATCTGGTACCGTATAACCATCCCTTTCTCCAGTCACAATCAATTCAATCGGTTCGTCATTCTCTGCTGATGGTGGTTTCGGCTGATTTTCAACAGTAGGATTTTCTGGTTTATTAGGTTGTTGTGGAGCCTGTGCTGTAGAACTAGCTGTTGTCAATGCAAAAATCAAAGCTTGATTGCTGTCAAATAACTCAGCTTTCGGTACGCCAGATTCTCCCGTCACCGTCAATCTGATATTATTTGCATCAATCTGAGTTACATTTACAGAAGCAATCCCCTCTACAGGATTCTCAACATTAAAATCCTTTCCATCCGGTAAAGCCAATACCGCATTAGGAATATCAGCAATTAAACTATTTCCCTGACTTTTAGCTGTAGGCTGCAAATTTCTTGCATTTGCAGTTTCTAAAATTATCTCAATACCTTTATCTGTAGAATTTATTTTTACACCAGTAATTTTGATAATAGATTGTTGATTTTGTTGAGCGAATAAATCTACCGCTCTTTTAGAAATAAGCTGTTTCTCTTTCTGATTGGGAATTTCCTTACTCAACACCTTATTATATTTCAACCCAGTCAGCGAAATTATACTTACGAATATCAGATAGTTAAGTAGCGTAAATGATTTCATAATGTCCTTACACCAAAGTCAAATTTTAATGACTTAAAGCCAATTATTTTCAATTAGCTTACGCTGAATGCAAATGCTTCTCAATAGATTTCGCGCCCCAAACGCATTTTTTTATGAGTTTTTTAAACTTGTTTGCTTTTCCTTTAGCTGAGTGACGCGATATTGCTTTACAGACTGTAAAGGTTGCTCTTTTCCAGAATTCAAAGCACTGATGACGCTACTGCAAACTTCCACTCTGGCTTCATAACTACCCTGTATGCTGCCATCTAGGGAAGTAAAATCAATCCGAACTTCTGCCCAATCTGCATCCTCATTAGTTGTATCCTGCGCTAGCACTTGACCGGATTTTTGATAATTAAGCCAATCCCAACCGCGCTTTATCCAAATTTCCCGCTCGACGATTTGCTCAAATTTAGTAAGTCCCGACCATCCACGATAATATTTATGCAACTGCTCAACTGCACCGTTACGATGCACTAAGTTATCTAAGATTTCCGGTTCAAGATGTCCCCAAAACTGTCCCGTTGGTAAATCCAAGCAAGTCGGAGCAAACTGATGTCCTCCGAAATGCGAACAGCGCCAAACTCTTAAGTTTCCGTTAGATTTAGCTGCATACTCCTGACGCAACTTTTGATAAATCGGAAAACCAAACCGCGCACAAGCAGCATCGACGTTACCGTGAGTGCAAATCATTAATTCACGAATTTGATTATTCGCTTGTTGGTATGATTCAAATTGATTTATCTCATCTGGATGCTTCAAAAGAGTTATTACCAATTGAGCAAACTGATTTTTCGGGAGGAGAAACTCCTGTTTTCCAAAATTAGCTTCATATTGTGTCCGACGATGGTAATAAATGACGCGACTGTATTCCGACAGTGAATATTCTTTGTCAGGTGCGATCGCGATTGGTATTACTCTTATATTCTGTTGACGTAGTTCCTTCACAAAACCCAGAAGCTCTTTGATAAAAGGGTTGCCAAACAGATGCTCCTCCGTCCAAGGCAAAGGTATTTCTATAATCAGGTAGATGTCAGCTTTATTTGCCGTTCCAATGGGATCTTCTCCATTAGCTTTGGAAACAACCGAACAAAACTGACAATCTCCTAAAAGTTCTTGATAAGTCATATTTCCAAATCGAATTTAATCTTATTAAGTTAACGCAATTGCTTTATCCACTTCGAGTTCGCAGCAGAGTTGTCCACATTTCTGAAATTTAGTTCAGATGATAGTGCTGAGTGAAATTAATAAAATAATATACTGAATATTATTTACTTAGTAAGAATATATGAAAGCTGCCAAGTACTCTTGGGTAAAATATTTGTTATCTAATTTGTTATCTATAAATTATTACTTATAAATATCCCCTCTTGCACCAATCGCATAAATTTCAATGTCGTTGGAATCAATATCGAAAGTAAAAACAATTCTGTTTTTACCTACACGTAGCCTGTAAAATCCTTCCCAATCACCCTTCATCTTTTTTATATCTAATTCTGTAAATGGAATGACTCCTAACTCTTCAACAGCTACAGAAATTTGATTTATTTGTTCTCGAATATTTTCTACATCTTCAGGATTTGCTTTGTCTAAAAACTTAATCGCTTTTTTGCGAAATTTGATTGCCATTTTTTACCCAATCAGTCATATCAACAACTTCATCATCAGCATCATCTGAAGGTAAACCAAATTCAGCTTCAAGTTCGCTTTGCTCCTCATCACTTATGTAAGGAATAAGAATTTGGCATAAACGAAGTCTTTCTTCCTGTAATACTTCACGCATTGTTTCTTTAATTAATGCTTTTAACTCTTGAATTTCCACTATCACTCCTAAACAGCACAGTTAAATCTATAATCTGTGTTCAAATGCTATCACAGTCCAGAGACGGACTTTTTACTCAATAAATATTCTCTTGGCAAAATGCCATACTTTCTTTTAACTAGCACGATTGAGACTTTGAACTTGAAACATCTTGGGATTAATACCAAAATCTTGGCGAAATGCAGTAGCGAAGCGGCTGCGACTGGTATAACCAACCTTTGATGCTACTTGCTCAATTGGTAATTCTGAAGTAATTAACAGTCGTCTTGCTTTTGCCAATCGACATTTTCGTAAATAACCAAATGGTGTAGTGTGATACACCTGATGAAAACCTTGGTTAAGCTTCAAACGATTTAACCCCACCCACCGAGACAAAAGTTGTATTGAAGGAGGATTTTCTAAGTGAGTTCGTAAAATTTCTTCTGCTTGATAAATAGCAATTAAATCATCGGATTTAAGACAGTTGAATTGCGGTTGAATTAAATAATCTAAACGTAGATTTACCAACTCTAAAGCTTTGCATTCCAAATATCTACGTCGATTTAAACCGCGATAAGGACAACTAAGAATTTGCTCGATTATCTCGTACATTTCGGGCGTAATTGGGCTGCGTCTAGCACAATCAATACTTGTAAAAGACGTATAAAGCGGGGCAGATACAATCTGTTCAAAAGATAATTGGGTTGATGGTACAGTACAATTTACAATCCGATCCAAAGCAGCGGTAGAAGTAATACGTTTACCAATATAATACTGATGAATGGACTGAATAATCTCTTGCGATAATTGCTGTAATGGTGGTGATAAACGCTCAATAAATTTATTAAAATATTTAGATAAGCTAGGTGGTTTAAAGATAACTTCTATCTTTAAAATACGTTTTTTAGATAAATTTATCCAAAAATTTCTCATTCCCAATTCCGGTGAGAAAAAACTGTATCCGGCTTTTCTCCCAGTTAGCTGAAATTCAAATTCAAGACAGTTAGACTCACCTGGAGCATCAATTAATAAGTCGCTGTTAAGAGTATAATCAATAATTCTTAGCAATAAATCTTCACGTAATGTAATTTCCTGAATGTATCCTTGACCGAGATGAGGAGGACATACACGAACGCAATCGGAAGCATCTGAGTGAAATAAACGGGTGTCGTTTGTATCTCCAGGAATCAGCCAATTCTGGGATTTTTTGAGAACCAGATGCTTTATCATGGCTTGTCAGCAATAAAAATTTAGCAAGTTGTTAATGCAAAATAATATCATTAACTTTACTGTAATATTAGTGTCAAGGGTTACAGAAATTTTTGGTGAAATGGCCATTAAGACAAGAGTCATTTATTTTCATGGATACCTGCTAATGGTTACTTAATGTCTACAAATTATTTCTTAAAAATATCCCCTCTTGCAACAATCGCCTTTTATCTTTTAATATCTAATTCCGTAAAAGGTATATATAATTTACAACTTACTCCAAAGCAGCCACAACCTTCTCTACCAATAACTGTGCCGAAAGCGGCCCCCCAAATACCCAAGTATCTGCTTCAATCGGATAAATTCGATTTTGCTCTACGAATTTCAATCCTTTCCAGACGGGATTATTTTGTAAGTTTTGCCAGTAAACGTTATTATCTGCGGTAATATAAATAAAATTTGCTTCTTCTACTTTTGGTAATGCTTCTACCCAAACAGTATTAAATCCAAAAATATCGAATGTTCCTTTCCAAGCATTCTCTAAACCAATTTTATTTAAAATTTGTACGGCCATTGCATTATCGCTAAATAATCGAAATTGCGGGCCCCTATCGCTTAATTGTGCTAGAACAAATTTATTTTGAGCTAACTTTAAATTACTAATTTGTTTATTGGCTTCATCGAAAGTTTGCTGAATTTCATTTAATACTATTTTCCCTTTATCTTCGCGGTTCACGGTTTGAGCAATTTTCAGAAAAGTCTGCTGCATTTCATCTAATTGATTGGCATTTTTTGCGGAAGGGTAAGGATTAAATAAAAATGTTGGAGCAATGGAATTAAGTAAGTTGTAAGTTTCTTGATGTCTTTGTTCTACTCCTAAAATTAAATCTGGTTTTAGTTTCGCTATAGCTTCTAAACTGGGTTCGGTTCGGGTTCCGACATCAACTACTTTGTCTGATAGTTGGGGTTTGATATTAACGAAATTTTTATAACCTTTAATATCTGCTATTCCAATAGGTTGAATCCCTAGCGCTAGTAAATTTTCTACGTAAACCCATTCTAAAGCGATGATTCTGGTTGGGGTTTTTGAAGTAGTAGATTGATTTTGTTGAGGAGAAGTATTTGATTTATTTTCGCAAGCAATTGTTAGAACAGACATTATTGCTGTGGTGACAAAGAAGCGTCTGCTGTGTTTTTTCATTGTGTTTTCTCCTTTTTATTTTAAGTTCGTAGTTGCGAGCGCCAACAATTTTGAGCGCTATAAGCGGAGCTTTCTCGCAGAGTAAGCGCAACTACGAACGAACCATTTTTTAGCAATTAAAAGCTTACTTATTTACATTTTTGGCGCTATAAGCGGAGCTTTCTCGCAGAGTAAGCGCAACTACGAACGAACCGTTTTTACCAATCTATTGCATATCTAAGGCTCAATGTTCTACCTCTTGCAGCACTATAAGAGCTATTGCTTGCTTGTAGTTGGGAAACTACGGGGAAGTATTGATTATCTAAAAGATTTTCCACGCCAATTTGTAATGTCCCCGCACCAACTTTTATACTACTAACGTAGTCTAGTACAAAATAGCTTTCTACAGGTCTTCTACCAAAACGGGTATTGTCTGCAAACAAGTCTCGGTTTCCTGAGAATAATGCTTGTAGACGATTGCTCCATCCTGGTAAAGTTTCATTTTCGACGTAAGCTGTCAGCTTTAATGGGGGAATTCTAAATCCATCTAGAGCGCTATAGTTTCCATCGTCGTTAATATCGATTTCACCTCCGGTTAAGGTAAGAGTTCCACCCAAAGCAAAGCTGGGACTAGGTTTTACGTCAAGGGCTGCTTCTACACCATATATCCTTTCCGGTGCGCGGATTACCGTTCCTGGTGCTGTGAAGGTAGTACCTAATTCTGATTCGTTGTAGAAAGCTGATAATGATGCTTGAACTTTATTCCATCTACCCCGCAAACCAATTTCATAGTTATCTACTTTTTGAGGTTCCGGACTTAAGGATTCTACAGTAAATCCTGGTGGTGCGTTGCGGAGTGCTAAACCAATATCTGAGAGAGAGAATCCTTGAGAAAAGTTAGCAAATACACTTACATTGTCGGTAATTGAATATACTGCTCCAATGTTAAATAGAGTTGCATCAAAATCGAGGTCGCCACCCTCTATATTTACATCGGGATTGGCTAAAGTACTGAAATCATTGACGCTGACATCGGAG
Source organism: uncultured Rivularia sp. (assembly GCA_964395005.1). GTDB lineage: Bacteria > Cyanobacteriota > Cyanobacteriia > Cyanobacteriales > Nostocaceae > Rivularia. The sequence goes on along the minus strand of CAYMZW010000005.1, from coordinate 6,404 downwards.
TTTTCGTAACGTACACCACCGTTTAAAACTAACTTTTCGCCAAGATTCAAATTTAACTGAGCAAATAAACCTAAACTGCTTAAATCAAGAGGTGGAACCCAAGTGCGATCGCCATTTTTTCTAAATACCAATCCTCCACTCAAATCAAAGACATTTCCATCGAATGTTGAGACTATTTGAGATGTTTCTTCCTTGAAATAATCTGCACCCCAAAGTAATTTGGCTTTTTCCCCAGCAAATAAAGGCGTTTCAATCTGCAAACGTGCGCCGTATTTCTCCGAATCAACTTCTGATTGAATGATTTCGTTACCCAAACTAGCGAATGCACGACCATCAAAAGGGAAGAATCTGGTGAGATAATTTCGATAATATGCCTGAGCCTGGACTTTACTATTTAACAGATTATCGTGACTGTATTGTAAATTTAACAGCGTATTTTCGTTTCCTGGAAGTTCGTCTAAACTCAATCCTTCGATAGCCCGAGCTTTCTGTCTTCCGGGTAGATCGTTCACAGTTGGATCGCTAGCAATATCTGTATCTTGCTTTTCGTCGAAGCGGTTAAATGTCAGTTGCAATCGTTGATAATCATTAAGATTCACACCCAATTTACCGAATAAATTAAAGCTGCGAGAATCCGCGAAACCACCTTGAGCGTTAGGATCTGTAGGAATTTTGTCTCCTTCGGCATCGTAAAAAACGCCAGTATTCGTAAATGAAATATTGCCAGTAAAATCAACCTTGTCTTCGTTGACGGAAATAGTATGTTGAAAATTCGTACCGAAACTATCTTCTTCTAATTCTCCCAAAGCAGCAGTTACACCGAACTCTGTTTTTGAACTCAATCTGTCTATACCGGCTCTTTTGGTAATAATATTAATAACACCACCAGTTGCACCATCACCATAAATTGCATTTGGGCCTCGTACAACTTCCACTCGTTCGATTGCAGCGGGATCGATGGTTTTCAAATCTCGGAAAGCATTGCGACTTGTAGATTGAGGAACACCATCAATTAAGACTTGAGTATTGCGTCCCCGTAAAGATAACCCAAAATTACTACCGCTTTGAGTAGGAGGTGCTAAACCGGGTACTGATTTACCAAGAATTTCGATTAAATTACGCGATAATCTGGTTTGTTTTTCGACTTCCGAACGATTAATTACAGTTATCGATCGCGGTACCTTTTGAATATCTTGTTCGGTTCGAGTTGCAGTTACTACCAGTTCAATTGGCTGATTATTATTTTCCTCGGTTTGAGAAGTGGTAGGTTTTTCTGGTGTTTGTGAATCCTGCTGTGGTTTTTCCGGTGCTTGAGCGGTAGGTGCTGTTGGTTGTAATCCAAAAATCAAACCAGTACTACTATCAAATAAATCAACTCGTGGTGAAGCTGTTTCTCCGGATACTTTTACTTGAATAGTATTTGCATCTTTATTTGTTACTTCTATCTGTGTAATTCCCTCTATCGGTTTTAATTTAGTAAATGCATTTCCTTCAGACACGCTGAGTTGAGCGTTGGGAATTTCTGCAATAAAATCATTGCCTTGAGTGCGATTTACAACTTGCAAATTTCTCGCAGAAGTTGTCTCTAAAATTATTTCTACACCTTTATCAGTTTGATTTAATCTGACACCAGTTACTTTAATTAGTTGAGGTGAAGACTGTGCAATGCGGGAACTGCTTTTGGGAGATGTTTGTTCAGCTTGAGCTAAATTGTTTTCTAATACTCCTATCAAACTAGTAAATATAATAATTTTCAGAAATTGCTGTAGTTTCATTGCTTCCTTAGACAATAAATAATATATCGGAATAAGTTTGATTTTGAATAAGCTTAAGTAACGCACCAATTACTTAATAAAAAGCGTCAAGTTGTGGCTAACGATAACTTTTAGCCAGTTAAGAATTATTTTCAATTATTTGAAATTACATTACACTAAATTCAGGCTCTAAGTCTTATTCGAGACGAACTATTTTTTATTCCAAAGGTACTTTTTTATTTTTTGTTGTAGTAAGCTGAGTTCGGGGACAAATACCGAATTTTTTGCGAAAAGCAGCACTAAAGGATGGTAAACTCGCATAACCAACGCTATGAGCGACTTGAGTTACACCCAGTTGAGTATCAATCAATAACAGTCTTGCTTGCTCCATACGGTAATCGTGCAAATAACCGAAAGCAGTAGTTCCGAAACAAGCACGAAATCCTTGCTTGAGTTTCCGCTGATTTAAGCCAACTTGACGAGCTAATTCTGGTAAAGAAGGTGGATTCTGGAATTGAGCGCGTAAAACTTCTTTAGCGTGGTAAATTCTTTCAATATCATTTGCTCGAATACACTCAGATGAATCATGTTGAGAATTATGTTCATAAAGCACTTCTTGCAAACGCATAGCAATTAATTCTAGCGCTTTTCCTTCCAGATAAATTTTTCGAGTTGCACCTTGATAGGGACAATTCAAAATTTGATGCAAACAAACTTGCATTTGAGGTGTTGTTTTACTCGAATGAAAATAAAATTTTTCGTCTTTGCCTTCTAAAAGCTGGTTTAATTGGGAAGGAGTATTTTGATTATAATCGCTTAAATAACTTCCTAAAGTTGATGGCTCAATATGTATATCAACCTTGAGAATTGGAGAATTAGCAGACCATTCTTGAGTTCCATTTAAACAAGGTCCTATCGCAAAGAAATTATCGCCAGCTTGATGATATTTTCCATCTACTAACTGACGCTTTCCTTGAAGATGAAAAGCAAATTCAGGTAAAAACTTTTGAGACGAAATCCTTTCAACAATATTATCGGTAAATTCTAACTCGTGAATATAAATAGATATACCAGAACGCAAAAAAATTTGTTTTTGATAACCCTTTCCTAAATTATTACAAAAACTCCAAATGCGTTCTTGCTCATTTAAACATTGCTCCTGTTTTTCTTCTTTCCAAAATTCTTTCCAAGATTGACTTGAAACAGTAATTGTCATATTTATTTTATATTTGATAATTATTTTCTAAATGACTTTGATCGAGGTTCTATTATAAGATATTACATTAGAAGATGATTATCGATAGAAAAACCGTAGAAGAAAGAAGTCACACCTCAGATTCCCACGATTTAATAAAACTAACCAAAATTCCTAAAATTTGCTCTAAGGGTGGAAGAGTATATTCCATCAATCCTATTGTCACCGTTTGATTTTCAATTTTGAGAAACTTCCAGCGGTCGCCAGTTGTTACGGTACCGTAGATAATTGGAATAGAAGTATTATTGTTTTCGTTAAATATTTGTGCTGCAATCATTTCTGCTACACATTGTCCCAAACCACCATTCAAATCTTCCTTTTTGGCTTCTACAACAACTACCGCTGGTGCTTCCACAAAAAGTTGTTCATTTGAAAGACTAATTAAAAAATCGCATACTCCAGAAAGTCCAATTGATGCATCTACTGTAAAATCATTTCCCGAAAATAAGCTGATAGAAGATGTCGAAATTTCTTTAATTTCTAATAAAATCGGACAAATTAACATTTCCGAGCGGGCTTTTTCCGTATTTAATGCCAAAGCCAATGGTAAATACTTTTTGATAAACTCCGCTAAAAATAGACTTGGCTGCTGTGGTTGAATATTATCTAAGAAGGTGTTTTGCTCAATAATAGTTAAATTAAAATCTTGTTTAACCTTTCTAAGACTGAAATCACTGTAGGGCATTTTTCTTATAGATATTGATTAATATAAGATAGCTAGAAATGTTGGGTTACGACGCTATATAGATTTATTACTCAAACCCTATCAGCATAAAAGCGTATAACCCAACCTAAAACTAACAAAGTACCAAATATTATATAGATATAGCGTTTTCCAGTCTCCGCAAGGTATATCTCAAAACCTCAAAACCTCACCCCCAACCCCTCTCCTTATTAAGGAGAGGGGAGATAAAGCACAGCATTATCGGGGGTGAGGTAAGTTGCTTCACAAACGCTATAACGTTAATTCTTATAACTCCTAACTCCTAACTCTTAACTCCTAACTTTTCGTTTGCCAATTCCTTCTCACCCACCAGATTAAAATCCCCATCTCGCCAACTGTCGGCAAAGCTTTTGATAAAGCTAGCTAAAGGAATCGCAATTAATAATCCTAAAACTCCTAAAAGTTTTGCTCCTATTAACAAAGAAATTACTACCCAAACTGGATTTAAACCAGTAAATTTACTAAGAATCCTCGGCGCTACAAAATTATAATTAAATTGATCTATTGCTACAGCTACAGTTAAAACTTCCACTCCCAACCAAAAGTTGTTCAACCCTACCAATAAACTTATTAAAGTAATTCCGATACCAGTACCGAAGGGAAATAACGCAAAAAATCCAATAACTAAAGCAAACAATAAATTTAAAGGTACTTGCAACGCTACAAAAGCCAAAGTTAACGCAGTTGCCAAAATCGTAGCTAAAGTTGCTTGTCCGATAAAGTAATTCTGAAAGTCCTCACTCAAAGACTCGCTGACTTGATTTGAAATCTGAGAAGGAAACCATTTGAGAATTCCCTCCCAAAGGCGATCGCCGTTTAATATCATGTACAAAGTCAGCACTACCGTTAACAAAATATTAAAAACGCTGCCGATTGTACCAAATGCTAAACCGATTATCCTTCCACTCAAGCTTTGAACCTGATTAGATAATCTTTGGAGAATATCAGGAAGTAACCCACTAAGATTAATTGGTAACTGTTGAGTAGCAGCCCAATCTTGAAAAGTTTGTAATTGTTGCGTACCAGAATCAATCCAAGTTGGCAGTATATTAACTAATTCATTTACCTGTTCGAGAATTAACGGTAGTACTGTAATTCCTAAAGCTACAACTATTATCAATGCTAACAGCAGCACTCCCGCAGTCGCTAAATTACGGTTTACCCCTCGCTTTTGGAAAAAACCAATCGGGTATTCTAATACAAAAGCCAGCAATACTGCTGCAATAACTATATTTACCAAGGGTTGAAGATACTTGATAACCCCAAGCAATACCCAAGCGTTAAGAATAAACAACGGAAAAGCAAACCCTATACTTAACCATCTCGGCAGTTTGAAACCTTCAGCCATAGCACCTTCTCCACAATAGTTATTAGTTTATATGAAGGGTGGGAGAATTGGTAATTGCTAATTGCTAATTCGGAGTTTAATCTCTAATTACTCATCTATACAATGGTTTTTTTGTCAATACCAGTATTTTAAGAGACTGTTTTTTGTCTGATTAATCACAACAGAATTTACATCGCTTCATATTAACCACAACCACTTTTCAATGATTATTTGGCTTTGTAGTATAAATATGATGTCAATATCGGGTTATTTGCTGTTGTATTAAAAGATTTATTGTTTAAAACTATTGAAAAACTGAAAATTTAATAAACTGCTTCCCTCAGCATAACAATAGCATATTACAGCGAAAAGTCTTGTAATCTCGTGGCTTAATTGAGAATACTGTCAATTAAAAAAAATATGTAAAGTTGAGTAACGGGTTTGTAACAGAATATGAATACAGAAGTTTGATGAATGAAGGATTTTAGGGAAAGTTTTGATTATACAAAGATGATTTATGAAAGATGATGATAATTTTTTTGTTGATGGCGATGGCTAATTGAACAAATAATTAAAACCGCACAGAGCGCAGAGGGCGCAGAGGTAAGAGGTGAAAGAGGCATGGTATAGGGTTGAATTGAGAGAAGCTGATATTTTTGCTGGTAATGGCTCGCGATCGCGAAGGTTAATAAAAAAACGATGCCGTGAAGCAGTAGTACATTGGGAGAATCTTGGGTTGCTTTAACCCAACCTACGAACGGGAGCGAGCAACTAACCACTAACCACTAACAACTAAGTTTTATTCATAAAATCCAATAAAATTTGCTGATGCACATCACCTAAAGGTCTTTCTTCTTTTGCTGCTGTGGAATAGCGTTTACCGCTGCGAATTTCTTCGGGAGTGATTAAACCCATATCCCAACCTTCACCGAGAACAAGTTGATCTAATTCAACCTTTAGGGGTGCGTGGAAAACATGACGCACTGCTTTTTGGGAGTCATAACGTCCGAATTCATAAATTTTTTCTGGTAGGGTATAGCTAATTTCTTCTAATATTTCTCTTCTCACGGCGATTTCTGGGGTTTCACCGGGTTCTATATGTCCGCCAAAAAATGCCCAGTAACCCGGATAGGGAATAGTTGGGATATTATCTCGCAACTGCATCAAAAATTTGTTGTCTTTGTAGAGAATGGCGATCGCTACATAATGCACCCTATCTTGATTATTATCCATATGGTTAGGAATTAGGAGTTAGGAATTAGGAATTAGGAGTTAGGAGTTAGGAATTAGAAGTTAGGCAACGGATGGAGTTAGGCAACGGATGGAGTTAGGCAACGGATGGAG
>CAYMZW010000004.1:0-55334 GCA_964395005.1 uncultured Rivularia sp. | reverse complement strand
GTTAAATCCTTGTAAAAAACTAAGTTTTTAGAATCAGTTCCTAACCAAACCGAAATAATTAAATAACGTCCATCTTCGGTAACGCCACCATTAAATCCCCATTCTTTCTCGTCGGAACGTTCGTAAATTAAAGTATCTTCTGATTGAGGTTGACCTAATTGGTGATAATATAGCTTTTGATAGTAGTTAACGTCTTCTAATTTAGTTTCTTCGTTTGGTTCATCGTAGCGACTGTAGAAAAATCCTTTGCTATCATTTGTCCAAGAAGCACCGGAAAATTTAATCCACTTTAAACTATCTTCTAAATCTTCACCCGTTTCAATATTTCTTACCTTCCATTCTTGCCAATCGGAACCAGCAACTGATATACCATAAGCTAAATATTTACCATTTTCACTGACAGATATACCAGAAAGTGCAACGGTACCATCTTCTGAAAGTTTGTTTGCATCGAGTAAAACTCTTGGTTCATCATCGAGTTTTTTTAGAGTATATAAAACGCTTTGATTTTGTAAACCGTCGTTCTTAAAATAAAAATAGCGATCGCCTTCTTGATAAGGAACGCCATATTTTTCATAATCCCATAGTTTTGTTAAACGTTTCTTAATCTCATTTCTTGCCGGGATTTGCTCCAGATAATTAAAAGTAACTTTATTTTGCGCTTTTACCCAAGCCTCAGTTTCTTTAGAGTCGGGATTTTCCAACCAACGGTAGGGATCTGCAACTTCAGTACCGTGGTAATTATCAACTTGTTCGCCTCTACGAGTTGTTGGATAGTTAAGTTTTTCACTACTCATGTCTTTTTGGGAAGAAGGTACATATACATGGTACAAAAACATACAAGCAAGAACAGTTGTTAAGAAAATAACTAAAAATTGAGGTAAAGGCTTAAACAGTTTGTCCATTCAGAAGTTGCGTTAAATTTAAAGCACGCATAAAGTCCGCTATAGTTCATTAAGTTCCTTAATGATATACATAACAGTATATTTTGGACTATTTTCGCTGTTTTTCGTACAAATCTCAACAATTAAGGTTGTAGGGTTGGGGGAAATGGGGAATGGGCAACAGATTCCTCGTTACAAGGCTCTGCTTTGTAATGCATATCAAGAAGGCTCCGCCTTCTCATCTATGGCACAGCCTTGACTCAAAAGTTGCCAGTAACTAGCAACTAACAACTAACCACTAACAACTAACTTCTCACCTTTAAGCATCCTAACAGCAGCTTCAAGTAAGGCTTCTTCCAAATAGGGCTTGGTAAAGTAGCCGCTCGCACCTAATTGAATTGCCATTTGTCTGTGCTTATCGGCACCACGGGAAGTCAACATGGCGATCGGTAAGTCGTTTAAGTCGGGGTTTTTCTGGATGCGCGATAGCAATTCTAAACCGTCACAACGGGGCATTTCGATGTCGCAGAAGACAATATCGCAAGGTAAGCCAGAACGCAATTTATCCCAGGCTTCTTGTCCGTCGCGGGCTTGTTCTACGCGATAACCTGCTTTACTAAAGGTGAGTGAAAGCAACTCGCGGACTGTAATTGAGTCATCAACAATGAGTACTGTGGGATCAATTTTCGCCTCCGCAGGTTCTACAGGTGTAATTGTATCTTTTTGATCCCAAAGACTAACGCTACTTTGTCTGGATGTACGTCCCTCGAAGATATCAATTAATTCTAATACGTCAACAATCGGCATAATTCGACCATCACCAAGCACGGTAGCACCTGCTACACCAATGGGTTTAGGTGCGGGGCCTTCAAATTGTTTAATTACGATTTCTTGCTCGCTGAGAACTTGGTCAATTTGCAGCGCAATCATAGTATTTGCAGAACGCACTATAATTACCGAAACCATATCATCATCTCTGTTACCGCCATAAACGTTACCGCGACTCAGCAATCGGTTAAAGGTTAATAACTCCGAGAGAGGGCGGAAAGGAAGTTTTGTATCACGCCAGAATATATACTTTTTACCATCTTTACCTGCCTGAATATCTTTAACTGGCATATCCAGAGTATCTTCCACGCCATCCATAGAGAAGGCAATTCTGGCTTTATCTGAGACGCAAGACAAAGCTTTACAAATACTCAAAGTCAGAGGTAAGCGGATAGTAAATGTAGTTCCTTTACCCAAAGCAGAATCTGTGCCGATCGTTCCTCGGATTTCACTGATAGAAGTGCGAACAACGTCCATTCCGACACCGCGCCCTGCTAGTTGATCGGCTTCATCTTTTGTACTAAAACCGGAATGGAATAACAGTTCGTAGACTTCCATTCGAGACATCATCGAAGCTTGTTCGGGGGTAATCAAACCTACCTTGACTGCTTTATTTTTAACCTTCTGAGCATCAATACCAGCACCGTCATCGCTCACAGAAATAATAGTTTGATTACCTTGATGGAAAGCACGAATTTTAATTGTTCCCTGGCGAGGTTTGCTCCTTGATTCTCTTTCTTCGGGAGTTTCAATACCGTGAGCTATAGCGTTATTAAGTATATGATTCAACGGATCGGTTAAATGTTGAAGAATCATTTTATCGATTAAAGTGTCTTGCCCCTCAATAAACAACTGCACTTGCTTACCGCACTTAATCGAATTATCCCGCACTCCTCGCTCCAAACGAGTCGTTACCTGAGAAAACGCTTCCATTCGCGATCGCGTTATTCCTTCTTGCAGTTGTGAAGTTACTTGACGAAATTGACGGGCAACTCGTTCGTTTTCTTCAACGACGAAATCAATATCGCTCGCTGATTCTCTTACCCGCACAATCAATTCGATCATTTCTTGAGACAGGGTATGGAAAGGGGTAAATCTATCCATTTCTAATTCGCTGAAACCCATGTCAGTACTCGAATTAGTACTTGAGCTAGAATTTGAAAAATGAAATCCGCTGTCTCTACGGCTGGCTAACAAAGATGCTTCTAATAAGGAACGCTCGTATAGTTCCTGCATTCTGGCACCTACATCAGAAAGGTTTTGTATTTGATGAAGTAAGTTATCAAGGGATTGTCGCATCCGTTCTTGATCTTGTTCTAGGGTATTACGATTTACCACCAATTCCCCAACCAAGTTACTCAAGTTATCTAGGTGTTTTACTGGAACCCGCATCAGTTGTTCGCTTTTAGCGCTACGGGTGGTTTTAGAAGAAGTTGCTTTAACCGTATTTTTTCGAGGTACTGATGTATTTGCTTGCTCTAGTAGTTTTTCTAAATCGCCAAATTCATCACTTATACTTGTGTCGTCTTCCGCAACTGTAACGGGTGTATCGCTGGCTGTTTCTTCGGGGATATCGGGAATAAGTAAATCTTCTAAAGCTGCAAAATCGTCATCTGCAAAAAGATCGTTATCTTCTTGTACTTGTGGCTCACCCAACAAAGATTCTAACTCAGAAAAATCATCTAATATTTCTTGAGATTCTTGCTGCGATTCGTTTTCGGGAATTGCGATATTTTCTGCAACTTGTTCAACTTGAGCGATAAAAGGTAAAAATGTGATTTCTTCTTCTTTTGATGTTGCTTGTAAACTAATTTCTTCATCCAAAGGAATATCTTGAGCAAACAAATCATCAATTAATTGCGCTTGAGAATTAGCCGTTACATTTTCTAAGTCTGCTGGTACGTTAATAGTTGCGCTTTTTTCTTCTGTAATTTCTGACTCAAGAGATTGTAGAGGTTGAGATTCCGAGGCAGAATCGATATCTAAAGTTTCTTGGGCAATATTATCTGAAATTCCAAGCTCGGAATCATCATCATCATCTGATATTGCAAACAAATCTTCTACTGATTCTGCTGATGCTTGTTGCTCCGAATCATTCGTAGTTAATTGAGGTGAGTGATCATCATCATCTGATATTGCAAACAAATCTTCTACTGATTCTGCTGATGCTTGTTGCTCCGAATCATTCGTAGTTAATTGAGGTGAGCGATCATCATCATCTGATATTGCAAACAAATCTTCTGCTGATTCTACTGATGGTTGCTCCGAATCATCTGATTGAGAAGAAATTGCAAATAAATCTTCTTCCACAGATGCTTGCTGTGAATCATCTACCTCAAGAGAAAATAATTCAGCATCATCATCAGTATTATCAAAAATGCTTGCATCACCACTTAGCGCTGATTCCAATAAATTATCTACAGCATCCCCGGAGAAAATTGAATCTAACTGCGTCTCTGGTGTTGAATCTAAATTACTATCTAAATTACTATCTAAATGCTCTACATCTGTAATATCAGCTTCAGATGAGCTATTTTCAGCAAAAATATCCTTAGAATTAGTAGCCTCAATTAAATTTTCTTCTAATGCTTTTGCTACATCTTCATGAGGTACAATGTTCGTTTTTTCCCAGATATTATCCGCATCTTCTACTGGTGTGCTTGAAGAATCATCGAATAAATCACTACTATTCTCATCTGTTGGCGGATTGTCAATATCGCCAAATAATGTATCTAACCCGACATCCTCAAAGCTGGGTAAATTTACGATTATCTCTTGCTCTGGATTTTCTTTTTCCTCGTCTTCAGAAGATTCTCCAAACAAAAGCTCAAAACTACCTGTTTGATTTAAATCTTCAAAACTAGCATTATTATTAACTTGTTCGTCTTCGCGAACATCACTGAAAAGCGAATCTAATTCAATTTCATCCGAATTATTATTATCTAAACCAATTTCGAGTAAATCGTTAATTTCGTTTTCGTCGCTAACTTCAGGTGTATTAAATTTGTTGCTTGCAGTATCTTTTAAATTTTCTAAATCTGACTCTGAAAAATCTTCGCCAAACAACTGCATTATTGTCATTTCTTCTTTGACAGATGTTTGGTCGTTTTGATTACTTTCTTCTTCAAACAAAAGAAAATCTTCAAATTCGCTATCGGTAGTTTTAGATTTTTCAATATTAGCTTCTACATCATTTTTTTGTGGTTTATTTGCTTTTGAATTCAGAATTTCTTCTTGCTGCCAACTTGCATCAAGTTCGGGAGATTCGCCTTCAAATAAATCCGCAAGAGTATTTAACTCAGCTACGCCAACTTCTGGCCCGTGAATATCTAAATCGTGAATTACTGTAGCTTCGTCGCGATCGACATCATCATCAATTTGTTCGGATAGCTCAAATAAAGCTGCAATATTGTTTTCGGGTTCAACGTTATTATCTTCATTATCCTTATTAGCTTCATTATCAACATCATCTACATCTGTTAAAAACGAAGCTTCAGCAGCGGCAGCTTCATGATAGTTAGCTTCAGGTTCAAAAAGCAATTCTGTATCAGGTTCAGACTCTTCGAGATTGTCTTCTAAATCGCCTATTTCTAATAACTCAATTTCTGCTACTGGTAATAAACTCTCTAATTCCTCGCCGATAAAAATTTCGCTTTCTCTGTTAGTTAAAACCAACTCAAGCGCTTGTTTAATTTCAGTAATAACAATTTTGGCTAAAGTCAAATAACTATTTTCTTTGTTGGCGATCGCGCTGGTAGCTGAACGACACAACCGACTCCAGCAAGGTAAATTACGGTTATCTCCTAATTCGGCTAGGTAGTCAGTACATTCAACTATACTTAGCCGATTTTCGTGTGTCGCAGGCTGCTTGAATAGTTGTAATATCTGCCGTAACTTATTTAAAACCTCTGCTTGCAGTTGACTATTGTTTTGATCGGCCGATGGGGGTTTTTGGGCGATCGCTGGGGCTGGTTTTTCAGCAACTGCCAAAGCTCCACTCTCACCAGGAGAGTTTTTCACAAGTTTATCCAAATGTTCGTTGAGCCAACCAAACACAGGTTCCGCTTCAGACATTAAAGTCTCTGCGGTTTCTTCCGTCAAACCAAACGGCCCGCTTAAATGTTCTAATAGCGCTTTGAGAGTATCGGATACCCCAAGAAACAAAGATTCCAATTTTTGGTCAATTTTAACTGGATTGTCCTTAAGAACCTTAAAGCAGTCTTCAAGACGGTGGGAGGTACGTTGAATGCTACTCAAACCAAGCATCGCCGCTCCTCCCTTAATAGAGTGAGCGGCCCGGAAAACCTCGTTAATTAAATCCGGGTCATTAAGAGTACTTTGGAGATTTAACAACCCCTGCTCGATAGTATTCAGGTGGTCTGTGGCTTCCTCAATAAAGTATCCTAAAATGCGCTGTTGTTGTTCCGGTAGCATAATCGTCCGTCTTTGTGAGTTATGAGTTATGAATTATGAGTTATGAGTTATGAGTTATGAGTTATGAGTTGTGAGTTATGAGTTGTGAGTTATGAGTTATGAGTTATGAGTTATGAATTATGAGTTGTAATTTTATTCTTCACTCATGGCTCCATGTCCTATCGGACACGCTGCGCTAACATTTCTAACTTTGTTATGAGTTGTAATTGTATTTCTTACTCATCACTTCTCACTCCTAACTTTTTATCTGAGTCATGAGTTGTAAGTTGTAATTTTTATTCCTCACTCATCACTTCTCACTCCTAACTTTTTATCTGAGTCATGAGTTGTAAGTTGTAATTTTTATTCCTCACTCATCACTCCTAACTCCTAACTTTTTATCGTGATTCAGCAGTTTCCACTCGGAAACGTTCCACGGAGGAAATCAAGTCGCGGGATACACCAACTAAGTGCTGCAAGGCTCCAGATACCCGTTGTGCTTCTTGGGAAGTTTCTTGTGCGGTTAATTCTACAGATTGCATTACCTGAGCAACAGCACGGGATGTTTCCGTTTGTTCTACAGTATCTGTAGTAATAGAACGTACAAGTATATCGATGCGATTCGCAACTTGAATAATGTTTTCCAAAGAACGTTTTGCTTCTTCAGCTAATTTTGTACCTTTGATAACCTGTTGCGTACCTTCTTCCATTGCAGTCATTACAGAGCCGGTTTCGCTCTGAATTTGCATTACAATTTGTTCGATTTCCTTCAAAGATTTAGCGGATTTGTCGGCAAGCTGACGTACCTCATCGGCAACAATGGCAAATCCCCGTCCAGATTCTCCCGCACGTGCAGCTTCAATACTGGCGTTGAGGGCTAATAAGTTTGTTCTCGAAGCAATCTGAGAAATTAAAGCGACAATTTTGGAAATTTCTTGGGAAGATTCCGCTAATCGCTTTACTTTCCGAGTTGTTTCAGCAACAGTTTCTCTAATTTCGAGAATACCTGCCACAGTATTTTCCACCGCTTCGCCACCTTTGAGAGCAATTTCGCTGGCATCGCGGGCTACTGCTTCGGCTTCTCGGGCTGCTTCGGCTACCCTTTGAATCGAATCAGTCATTACCTGTACGGAATTGAGCGTTACTGCTAATTCTTCGGCTTGTCGTAAAGCGTCGCTAGACAAAGCGCGGGCAAAAGTTTCGGAGTTTGTTGCTCCTTTGGTAACTTCTCTTGCTGCTACCTTTACCTGTTGCACGATATCCCGGAGGTTTTGAATGGTTAGATTAAAAGCATCGGCTACGGCTCCAAGTACGTCTGCCGTTACTTCAGCCTGTACCGTCAAATCTCCTCTGGCTGCTCCTTCCACATCATCAAGCAAACGAATTACCTGACGCTGCAAATTCTCTTTGGCTTCTTCTTGCTCAGCCGCTTTGCGCGTAGCTTCATGGGTTGTAGTAAAAATTACCCGCGCCATTTCATTAAAACCAGCAGCTAATTGTCCGAATTCATCTTCGGAATAAACTGTAGCTTGAGCGTTCAAATTTCCCTTGCGTACAGAGTTAAACTGGGTTTCTAAATCCTTTGTCGTGCGGCGCACTTGGTTGAGAGTAAGATGCCCCATCGCTCCCGTAGTCACAAAACCAGCTGCTCCTGCGGCTAATGCCATCATCCAACCAGTGTTGCGTATTGACTCCCGGTGTTCTTGCGGAGACAAACTTGTTGCTCCAAAACTAACTCCTGCTACTACTACAGAAGAGACAACACCAACTATTCCAGCAGTTAACCATTGCTTAGTTTTTAAAGGAGCATTTTCTAAAGCAGCAAAAATACCTTGCTCGACATTTACTTGGGGTTCAACTTTGCTGTCGTCATTTTGAGTGAAAACAGGAACCGCTTCTTGGGAATTTGTAATACTAAAAAGTTCTGCATCCCTTTCTGCTGCCGGAGCATCATCTATACTGTCTCCGAACTCATCATCAGAAATACCAGAGCTAATTTCATTTTCGTGAGAACTTTGAATATTTTCACCACTCAAACCACCATTAGTTCGTAGCGAGCCAGAGTTAGGCATCATTTCAGAAAATGGCGGACTTCCATTCGATAAATCGAACGCCGAAATATTTCCTAAATCATCAAATTCATCAAAATCATCTAAATATTCGATGTTATTGCTGTTAGTGCTACTGCTGCTACTGCTACTATTGGCAGCTTTGGCAATACTCTTCGTGTCATCATTGTTATTAGCAAAATCTTCAGCACCGAAAACTTCTTCAAATGCATCCAAGTCAAAGCTGTCATCGGCTGGCTTGTTTTGCCCAGAGACTGGGGATTCTTCTGATAATTGTGAAGGTTCTAATTGAGAAAAATCTTCTTTTATCGAAGACGCTTCAGAAAAATCTGGAATATTTTCTAAATCTTTGGCTTGAGATGAAATTTGTGATTGACTATCATCTACTGAAAAATCATCGTTGAAAAAGTTGCTTGGCAAACTAAAGCTTTCGCTATCTTCGCTTTTGTTATCCTCGAAGAATAAATCTTCCTCATACAAATTGTTAGTAGGTGGTAATTCAGTTTGGGCAAATGGATTTTGTTTAGAATTAGGTTCTCCATCTTGATTTTCAGATGCTTCTGTGGCCGAAAAAGGAGAGAATTCTTCACCCGATGTCGATGTTTCTGCTGGCTGTTTTGAATTACTATTTGATATGTCCTCCTGCCAGAAAGAAGGTAACTCAAGCTCTGCTTGTAAAGCTTCTCCATCGTTTCGATCGATATCTGTTTCTAAATCTTCGTTTTTAGCAAAAGGATTATCTTCACTAAGATTATCTTCTTCAAAATTCGGTATAGCGTTAAATATCTGACTATCAGAGCCTATATCAAATGGACTCTTTGCAGATGGTTTGTTTAATAATTCCGTATTGTCTTCATTTTCCAACTCCAAATCGTTTTCAAAAGAAGATTCAATTGAAAAATCGAAGTTATTGTTATCCGAATTTTCGTTATCACTTTCAAATAAATTATTAACAGGGGCTATTTGCTCGTCAGCAGAAGCCAAACTTATATCATTATCGTTGCTTACACTATCAACTTCAAAACTTTGAGCATCCGATTCGCTTTCATAATTACTAATATTTTCTAAACCGTTGCGAGCAAAATCAACAAGCTCTTGGTCGCTAGTTACATCCAATACTGTTTGATATGCTTCTTTAGCTATATCAAATTTATGTAACACATAATACACGTGACCTTTTAGCAAAACAGCATTTAGGTCTTCTGTTGAATGCTGCACCACCTGGTCAATAAGCTGAGCAGCTTCTTCATACTGTTGATTAACGTAGGCTTTATAAGCCTGCTGATACATTTGTCCGTAATCTATACTAGGTGCCATTTATTGCCTCCCTTCGGTTATCCAGCCCAGCGGGCACTCCGTAAAATTGCCATCTGGTCGAGTAGTCGCAAACACCTTTCTACTTCGGCATTTTTTGACCACTCTCCCCTTAAAAAAGGAGCCATAGTATCTGGCACATTGGTAGGCGCACTTAAATGTTGTACATCAAGCCAATCCATACCTCCGATTTCTTCAACTGCCAAGCCCACTATCGTGTCTTGTTCTTCGATTGCAATCACTGAAATTTCTGCTCTATCCGTATTTAATGCAGTTATTTCTCCCAAAAACTGACCCAAATCGGCGACCCAAATTACTCGTCCTCGTAGATTTAAGGTACCCAAAAGTAAGGGAGAAGCATTCGGAATCGGGGTAATTCGATCGGGACTTAATTCAATTACCTCCTTGATACCAGTTGCCGGAAGTGCAAACTCCTGATGCGAGGGGATGAAAAACCTTAAATGTAACTCACCGTCCTTACTTTCTACTTCCAGTTCCGGACGTAACTGATCTTCTGAGCCACTTGTTAAAAAGTCCGGTTTGCTATCCATATAAAAATCATCCTTATCCTCGCAGCAGTTGTTTGACTGTTCCCACCAATTCAGTTGGCTGAAACGGTTTGGCGATATAAGCATCAGCGCCTTGCTTCATTCCCCAGTAGCGGTCAAATTCTTCTCCTTTAGAAGAACACATTACTACCGGCACATTTTGAGTTTTTGGATCGGACTTGAGTCTCCTACAAACTTCATAACCATTCATTCGGGGCATGACGATATCTAAGACGACTAAATCGGGACAAATACTTTGAATTGTCTGTAGCGCCTCCAGTCCATCCGAAGCATGAGTGACTGACAAGCCACTTGCTTTGAGGAGGTCTGTAATCATTTCCCTCTGCGCGATACTATCTTCCACAATCAGAACTGTACTCATATGTGTCTCATTACCTCCCGATGTAGATGTCCCCATGTCAGGAACATTCCCTAATCTCCCCGAATCATGTAGTATAAAAAAAACTTCTAATTACAAAATCACTAAGTATTTTGATCTTTTTTTAAATTCCAGTTCGTGATAATATTTTTACCCTATATTTGCTTAAATCAACAAGTATCGCATTTCATTTATTGGCGATCGCCCCGATTTTTGATTGAGATATTTTTTAATTAACAGTAGCAATTCAGTTGACTCGAAAGGCTTTGTTAAGTAATCGGTAGCTCCAACCATATTTGCCTTAGCTCTATCGATATAGCTACTTTTAGCACTAAGCATAATAATCGGCACGAGCCGGAATGCGCTGCTATGTCGCAACATTGCACAAAGTTGGTAGCCATCTAAATCGGGCATTACAATATCGCATAAAATTAAATGCGGTTGCAGTTGAAAAACTCGGTTGAGTGCCTCCAAAGGATTAGTAAAGGCGATTGCATTATAGCCTTGCGGTTGCAAAATAGACTGCACCTTCTCGCAAATAGCCAGTGCATCATCAATACATACTATGCCTTTTATCGATTGATTTTCTTGGGAATACTGCTGACTCGAAGGATTATGTGTCAAAGATGACTGATTCTCGATTGATACTATCTGTATTAAACCCTGCTGTACGTAAGGATATATAGCTTTCGCCATTGTCAAAACATCTCGATTAAGAAAACGAGCAAGCTGACGTAGAGAAGTTTTACCATCCGCCCAATGTTGCAATTTTTCCACCGTGGAAGAAGCCAAGGAGGAACGCAGCCGCTCAACATCGGTCAATACAGGACATTGATCCGGACACTGAATATAGGGATATAGCAGTTTCCACTCTTGCACCTGTTTGAAAACTTTGTTGACTAAAGGAGCAATTTCTAAAGTAGTTAATTGCGGAGTTAATGGTTTGTCCAACTCAAAAATAAAATTGCCTTCACGTAAACTCAATAAATCAAAAAGAGTTTCATGCACCAAGCCGTGGATGATATTACGAGCCTGAATCGGATTAATAATATCTTGCTCCAACAGTCTCCATAAATAGCCATACTCGGGCGCTCCAAGCGATTTATCGGAATCTGTCGTTGGAAGTTTTTCCTCTCCTTGCAGATTAATTCGGTAATATCGCAAATAATCGCGAAGACGAAATACACTGCCCCCCTCTTCTTGAGAGTAAACTATTTGACCGTTGAGAAAAAAGATAAACCAAGTCTGAGGTAGTGCCTCAGCATAAGCTTCAACAAACAGTAACCCCGTTCGCTGTCCCAACTCAATCAGTTGCAAGATGCTCCGTATATCGATCTCACTTAAATTTCCCTGCATTTAGCAATTCGGCACTCCTTGTTATCCAGTTTACATTCTTTGTTCATTGTGCCCAAGTTTTGCAACAGTTAACACTCCCCCTAAAAATTATTAACTTAAAACAAAGATAAATGCAGTCGGGGAAAGGCTTTTAGATATTTATATTTTTTTATAAATGGGTGAAAGGTAATGATATTTTTAGTAAAATTAGTAAAATTTAAATTAATACTAATACGGATATCGAAGTTCTATACTTGCTACTCCCCACTCCCTGTTCCCAAATTCCCTAAATAAAAAGTGTTGGTAATAATACGGTAGCCATCTCCAACTTCACAAGTACAGAATGTAGAGACGCGATGGAAGTCTATTATTAAAGTAAATTTACTGTGCGATTATTCAGGGCGCGTAGGAAATTTCCTAAACTTGTTATTAACTTGATTTTTTCAATCAAAGTTAAATGAAGCAAATTAATATCTCAATCTATCGTATAAATTAACACTTATTCAAGTACATCAATAAGGGTTTGCGGTGTGCTGTATTTAGCTGAAGTACAAAAACAGAAAGGTGGCTTGCTCGGTAGTGGAGCCAAAACGGAATTAAAACTGCTGGCTTGTCAACGCAATGACCAGAGTTGGAATACGGTAAGTGAAGAAGTAATTACTGCTGATGAAGCTAGTAAATTAAATGATGGGGCACTTGTATTAGCTGAACTTAACGGAAATCGTCAGGTACAGCGACTGCAAGAAGCTAGTCGTCCGTTGGTAACTATTTTGCAAAATTTTTCCCGTCAATTGGAAAAATTTAAACTCAAAGAGGAAGAAATAGATCAGTGGAAAGAGTCGCTAACATTTCAAGGGCAGGAAATCAGCCGCCGTGAAATGGAGTTGGAAGCGCGGGAAGAAGAAGCCCGACAAATCCAAGAAGAAGCGCAACACATAGATGCAAAAATTCAGGAAGTTGAAAGCTCCCGTCAGGAAGTTGAAAGCTTGCAAGAAGAAATTCAGCGCAGCCGCGAAGAGCTTGAAGGTGCTTGGGAGCAATTGCGAGGCGAACAGCGTCGCTTAGAACAATTTCAATCGGAAGTTAAGCAGGGAGCGGTTTTAGATGAAGAACAAGCGACTGTTATTAGCGATTTATTAGAAAAACTTTCTAGTAATATTGCTCAACCTTCAACCGTTCGCGAACATCTCGATAATGCATTCGAGATGGTGGATAATCAGCAAGCTGTTTTAACTCCCCATTGGGAACAACTCGAAAAGCACAAAGCCGAAGCTAACGAGCAGCAAGCACAAGTAGATCGTTTGTCTGAAGAACTTCAAGAAGCTAATTCTTCTTTGCAGCAAGCTGAAAATTCGCTATCCGAGCAAAAAGCAGAGTTGAGATTAAACACTGCTACTCTTGTAGACAAGCAAAATTATCTGGAAATGCTGCAAGAACAATTGCAGTATCAACAACTGTTACAAGAGCAGGTGAACTCATTTAATAAAACTGGTTCTACAGAAGAAGAATTTACTTTAGACTTTGATGAGGAAGCTTTAAAATCTGTTTCTACAGAAGAATTACAAAAAACAGTTGAAGACTTGCAGCAAAAGTTAAAAATCGATTCGGGCTTTGTTGAGGAACAAGAACAAGAACTTAACTACAAGCAACGCACGATAGAAGAATTGCAAGAAAAGATAAATTCAGCTCGCGAAGAAGAATGTAGCGCTTTAGAAGAAGAACTTACAGATGAAAAAGACAGCTACCAGATGCTCAACGAAACTTTAGTTGGGCAGCGTCGGAGTTTGGTAGAGCGTCAGGAATCTCTCGAACAACATAAAACCGTTTTGGCTAAGCGAAAACAACAAGCTGCTTCTCAAAACAAAGTTGATTTAAGTCCGATATTAAAGCAAGTTGAACAAAGACGACAAAAGTATTCCGAAGATTTGGAAAACTTAGAAGCTCAAATTGAGCAAATGCGTCATGAAATTGACCAAACGCAGCAGGCGATCGCAGTTGAAAGCGAAGAAATTGCGAATAAACGTCAAGCATTGCAAGCGATGCAGGAAAATTTGTTTTCGTTGCAAACTGCAAATTCTCAAATTTGGGCTAGAGTCAATCTTTATGAAGAAACGCTTCAGCCAATACAAGATTCCTTGGAAAGCGTGCGACACAAACTGCAAGGTACCAGTGACGCTTTATCGCAAGTACAGGAAACCGGCGATTATCAACTGCAAGCGATTACAGATATGCGTTCTTCTATCGAAAGCCTAATTGCTCAGTAAAAATATGAAGCATCAAGGATAGAAACATTAAAATATAATTTTATCCTTTATCCTTCATCTTTTTTTTGCAAACAAATATATTCACCCGAAACAAAAGCTACAGTACCTCCAGGAAATGGATCGGTTTGCGAACGGTTTGGTGCCTTAATCAAACCCACCATTTTTTCAATATGCTCGAAACTCGGAGCAATTAGCATTATTTTTTGTAAAACTTGACGTATAGCACGACGCTGCAACGCTAATGGAGCTTTTTGTAATACTTGACGATTCAAACGTAACAATATGTAGTTTTCGCTACTAATCACTTCAGCCTTTTGCCGCAACTCAGACGCAGCTTGCTCTAAATATTCAACTTCCGCTTGTAACAATTCTGCCGTTCGAGCTAAATTTGATTCGACTTTCGGATTGAATTTTTCTTGTAAATATGGTATTAACTCCTGACGAATACGATTGCGAGCATATTTCAAATCTTGATTTGTCGAATCTTCCCAAACTTGTATTTGAAAATCTTCACAAAATTGACCTGTTTGGCTGCGAGTTATTTCTAAAAGCGGACGTACCAGCGTAATCTCATCATTAAGCGGGCGCTGCCAAGTTAAAGCTTGTAAACCATCTGCACCGCTACCGCGCATCAAATTATAAACTAAAGTTTCCGCCCTATCTGTTGCAGTATGTCCCGTTAAAATGCATTGATAATTATTAGAAAAGGCAATTTGCCCTAAAACCTGATAGCGCCATTCTCTTGCTGCAGCTTCACTTTTCAAAGATTGAGAAGCAGTTTCTAAGTAAAAAGGTATACCCCATTTCTGTGCAAGTTTTTCTACATAACTCGCATTTGCTTGCGAATCATCCCGCCAACAATGATCGCAATGAGCAATAGCAAGCTGCCATTCCCATTTCGGTTGCAAATCTAACATTAATTGAGTCAAACACAGAGAATCTTGTCCCCCAGAAACTGCAATTAACAACCTTTGATTGCGTTGCAACAGATCGCGGGAACGGATAGTTCTATGTATATTTGCATGTAAAGAAGTCCACACCATTTTAATAGTTAGGAGTTAGGAGTTAGGAGTTAAGGATTTAAATGTCAAAACTTCCAATTATTCATTGATATTTGATGAACGACACCCTCCGGGTGAAAATTGTTCACTGTTAACTGTTCACTGTTCACTATTAACTGCTCACTGATAACTGCTCACTGTTCACTGTTCACTGGTAACTGAAAATCGATTTCGGGTTTCCCTGTTTGTTGCAATGCAGAATTGATTTTTGAGAAAGGTTTGCTACCAAAAAAGCCGTTACGAGCGGAAAGTGGGGAAGGATGGGCCGATTGAATGACGGTGTGGCGATTTGTGTCTATTAATTTCAGCTTCTTTTTAGCATAACCACCCCAAAGCACAAAAATTACAGATTCTTTTTCGTTAACTTTGCGAATAACTGCATCGGTGAAAGTTTCCCAACCTTTGTTTTTATGAGAATTGGGTGTATGTGCTTCTACTGTTAATACGGCATTAATCATTAAAATACCTTGTTTTGCCCAGGGTATAAGATATCCACTATCGGGAATATCAAACCCCAAATCGTCTTTTAGTTCCTTATAAATATTAACTAGCGACGGTGGAGTTTTTACACCCGGTTTTACCGAAAAGCACAATCCATGCGCTTGATTTTCGCCGTGATAAGGATCTTGTCCGAGGATCAAAACATTTACTTGTTCTAATGGTGTAAGTTCAAAAGCTGAAAATACATCTTCTTGTGGAGGATAAATAGTTTTAGAAATTCGTTCTGATTCGATAAAATTTTCAAGTTGTTTAAAATAGGGTTTATCAAATTCTTCAGCAAGGGCAGTTTTCCAGGAATTAGGAAGTTGAGAAAATATCATCGGATTTTGGATTTTAGATTTTAGATTTTGGATTATATCGTTAAATTTAATTTATATTAAAACCCAAACTAAAACCTAAAGTTGTGAGACGTATCACTGCTACGTCTCTACATGGATTTCGCATTTCCCTAATAGTATAAAGTGGAAATCAATTTTGAAACAAACTATAAACCTAAATGACTAATTAGTGCTGCAAGTTCCATGAGATAATCCCAAGTTTGAGAACTAATTACTCCATCTACAACTATTTGTTTATCATTTTGAAAAGACTGAACTGCTTCTTTAGTTTGATATCCAAAAATACCATCAATCTTGCCAAAGTAGTAGCCGTCAAAGCCTAAAGCTTCTTGAATAAAAGGAGAAAATTTCAACAGGCTTTGGACTTTCGCAACATCATCGCAGTAACTACCAGGATATAACAAAGGTAAATCGGGACGTTGACCTATGTAAAGCGCTTCCCAAGTAACTACTCCGACAATGCCATCTTGCTTTAAAAAAGTGCGATACTGAAAGACTTCTACTGCTAATAAAGTGATTTCCCCAAATTCACCATCAATTACCAAATTTGGAATGTCAGGAACTCTTTTAATTAAGAATTTTTGCAGTTGCTTGACACAATCCCCAGAAGCACCAAATTTTAAGGTAGGTTGTTTGATTTGAACAGAATTTGGAATCATTAATTTCTCCTTGAATTCTTTACTGTCATAGAACATCAAGTCGATGCTAAGGGATTCCGTAGATTAACAAGGTACACTAACGGGTACTTTATTTAATTGTAGATATTGATACTTCTGAATGATAGTTAGCAGTAAAAAAAGGCAACGGGTAATGGGGAACAGGGAACAAAAGAAACGCAGATTATTCTTATTTTCAGTAATATTAGCGATCGCGATTATTTTTGGCGATTATTATCCTACTATTGCTTCATCAGTGGGTAAGGAAACGCTGACAATGATTACTTCCCCGGATTATCCTCCTTACGAATTTTATCAAACGGAAGATGGGGAACGTAAGATAGTTGGTTTTGATATTGATATTGCTAATTATATTGGCGAGGAATTAGGTTTTAAGCTCAAGATTGCTCAATCGGATTTTAATGGTTTGATTCCGGCACTGCAAGCGAATCGTGCTGATTTTGTTATGGCTGGGATGACTCCAACTCCACAACGTCGCAAAAATGTGGATTTTTCGATAATTTATTACGAAGCTAAGGATACTATTGTCGCTTCTAAAAGCAGCAATTTAACTAAGCCAGAAGATTTATCGGGGAAAATTGTCGGCGTACAGTTGGGAACAATTCAAGAACAAAATGCTAAACAAATTGCCGAAAAAGTTGCGAATATTAAGTTAAAACAACTAAATAAAGTACCGGAATTAGTTCAAGAAATCAAAGCTGGAAGAATTGATGCGGCGATTGTTGAAGATGCTGTTGCTTTGGGATTTGTCAAATCTAAC
The DNA here is from genome assembly GCA_964395005.1 of uncultured Rivularia sp. Taxonomy (GTDB): domain Bacteria; phylum Cyanobacteriota; class Cyanobacteriia; order Cyanobacteriales; family Nostocaceae; genus Rivularia. The sequence goes on along the minus strand of CAYMZW010000004.1, from coordinate 37,963 downwards.
CCAGATTTAGAGTCTAATGTTATTCCTTCAATTGAAAACGCATCGGGTTCGGCTATTGCTTTTCCAAAAGGTTCGCAGTTAGTTAAACCCTTTAATAAAGTGCTGCAAAAAATGAAGAATAATGGTGAATTGGAAAGGTTGAGTAAAAAGTGGTTTTCTGCAACTTCAACTGAAGCTTTATCTACATCACCTCCAGCTTCCAAAGGATTAAATTTAGATATTAGACGAATTATTCCGGATATACCTTTTATTCTTAAAGGAATTCCTATCACTTTATCTTTTACTTTATCGTCGGTATTTCTCGGTTTATTTTGGGGAACTGCATTATCCTTTTTCAAAATTTCTGGGATTAAACCGCTTGGCTGGTTTGCAAATGCTTACACTTCTATTTTTCGAGGTACACCATTACTTTTACAGCTATCTTTAGTTTATTTTGCCACTCCTCAATTAACGGGATACGATATTTCAGCTTTTCAAGCAGGAGTATTTACCTTTACCTTAAATTCCGGTGCTTATATGTCGGAAACAATTCGCGGTGGAATTCAAGCTGTAGATAAAGGACAATTTGAAGCTGCAATGTCTATGGGTGTTTCTTATCCAATGATGATGTGGGATATTATATTACCCCAAGCTTTGAAAAATATTTTGCCTGCGTTAGTCAATGAAACTATCGGATTATTAAAAGACTCTTCCTTGGTGGCAACAATTGGTGTAGTTGAGATATTACGTAGCGCTCAAATTGTTGGTGCAAATAAATATATATATTTTGAACCGTTATTGTTTGCTGGATTAATTTATTACGTTTTGGTAATGGGTTTATCCTTCGCGGCTTCTGCTTTGGAAAGGAAGTTGAGAAAAAGCGACTGAAGCCATCAACAAACCTCACTCTGTCTTTACCGACATCCTTCTCCTTGATAAGGAGAGGGAACGAGGGTGAGGTATAACTATCAACTATCAACTAACAAAACAACTAATATGAATCAATCAATTATCCGTACAGAATCATTGTGTAAATCATTTGGAAGTCTTGATGTACTTAAAGATATTTCTACAGAGATTTATCGAGGTGAAGTGGTTGCAATTTTAGGTCCTTCTGGTAGTGGTAAATCTACGTTTTTGCGATGCATCAATTTGTTAGAAATTCCTTCTTTGGGAAAAATATTTTTTCACGATGATGAAATTACTCAACAAAAAACCAATATCGCTAAAATTCGCCAGCGTTTGGTAATGGTGTTTCAACATTTTAATTTGTTTCCCCATATGACGGTGCTACAAAACGTTACTTATGCACCGATAAAAGTAAAAGGTTTAAATAAGAAACAAGCCCAAATAAAAGCTATTGAATTACTTGAAAAAGTAGGTTTAGCAGAAAAAGCTGATGTTTATCCGGCAAGACTTTCGGGAGGGCAAAAGCAACGTGTAGCGATCGCCCGTGCTTTAGCTATGGAACCGGAAATGATTTTGTTTGATGAACCTACTTCGGCTTTAGATCCAGAAATGGTTAAAGATGTACTGGAAGTAATGAGGAGTTTGGCAAACACCGGAATCACTATGGCGATAGTTACTCACGAAATGGGTTTTGCTAGAGAAGTCGCGAGTCGAATCATGTTCCTCGACAACGGCAGTTTAGCAGAAGACGCTTCACCGAAAGATTTCTTCAATAATCCAAAGTGCGATCGCGCTCAACAATTTCTAGAGAAAATGCTTTAATTTTATTTTTCTCCCATCAGAGTTAATCCACATACAATTTTTATATTTAGGTAATATATACTTCACACTTGATAAGTATAATTGGTTATAGACAGCATACAACAACATTCCTCACACCACACTATAAGCTCTCTTCCCCGAATCAGGGTTAGAGAGTTTTTTATTATGTATAGATATATATGTTACTTGCTTTTGAGGAGTTTTTTTACGTATTAAGGATTTGGTTTTTACATTTTTAGGATTTACACAATCGTAACGGTATGTTAGGCATTCCAGACGTTTAGATCCCCCCAACCCCCCGCTAATTTGGGGGGCTTTGCGTAAGTCGCAATTCCCTATTCCCTATTCCCTCTTAAGGATTGCAATACATACATTGAGCGGGGTTAGCAAACTTTTTACCGTCGGGAAATAATTTTTCTTTCCTGAAACCACATTTTTGACATTTATAAATTACAGACTTTGTTAAGGTAGTGGGAGCGCTACACCATTCACAAGGTAATCCCGGAATTCGTTGAATAATATCGAAACCGGGTGTTGAACATTTCGGACAAAGAGAGTTAATTTTTTCTATCAGATTGTAAGTTGCTTTTTCTATATTTTTCATTCTTGTTGGATTGTACATAGCTCGCATATCAGTTTCGAGATGTACCGTACCATTCACCGATTTTTTCAAACTATTATTTATCGCTTCAATCAATTCTTCTTGTGTATCGATTCCTTTGATTATCTCGTCGCTGGAATCGGGATATTGATTTAGCATCACAACCAAACCATGCTCGGGAAAGCCGACTTTTTTCGCAAAATCCATAGCTTGTTGTATGTCGCGAACTTTCAAATGACTATGATTTGTATCAAAAGATAATTCTTCCCCGATTATTTCTAAATCATTTTCTTTATCTATAAAAATCACAACTTCGCGATTACAGGAAGCTAATGGTAAAGAAGGGTGAGGAGCAAAACTTCCTTCGCTAGCAATTCCTAAACTTTCACCAGTAAATAAAAGTACTTGTTGTGCTTTCAATCTTGCAGCTTCTATTTGACTACCGGAGCGCTCTATTTCTCTTGTAAAAGAGCCAAATTTATCGGTATTAAATTGCGGTACGGTTACTTTGATACCTAATTCTTTCTCAAAAAGGGGAGCAATAACTCTCTCCTTTTTATGCATGGTAGCAAGTACGGCGACTCTGTTTTTAAATAATGTTTGATTATCCATAAACACAGTTTTTTATTAAATAGCAAATTAATATGATGCGTTTTTAGATAGCGACGCACCTAAATTTAATTATGCATTTACTGACAGAAAAGGAATGCTTTTAGCTAATAAATCATCTACAGCAACATCTTGTTTCATTGCCCAATATTCACTCAAAAAGTGAATCTGTCTCAAACCAACAATTAAATTCAAACCCGGTACAATTATCCACCAGATTATCAAAGGCTCTTTCATTCCTGCATCACGATAAAGTTTATTTACCGTCTTATACAAGCGAAACTGAACAATATAAATCCAAACAATACCTAAAAGCGAAAACCAACCAAACCATCCCGGAACATCAGGATCGAAAATTCGTAAAATTTGAGGAACTGCAACACCTAATAGAAAAGGGGCTAAACATAGTGTTCCTGATAAACCATAGCCGTTGTAACGCTTTAATTCTTCATGAATAATATATTTGTACCAACCATAATAGAGCATTCCCGTAGCTAGAGATAAAACGATTACTTTCCATAAAGGACGGGGTTTTCCCAGATTTTCCTTAGACATTTTAAAAATAAAATATCAATTTTGACTTGTTAACATTACTTAATGTCTCATAATTTGCCAACTTTTTGACTGATTTTCCATAAATTCATCATATAAAATTATTGCCCACGAAAAAGATTTATCGAGGGCGATCGCCATGACAATAGGTTGCTTCATAACCGAATTTTGAACCTAAAGCCACCTAAAAAATGTTGTAAAAAAAATGTAGAGACGAGGCGCAATGCTACGTCTCCCAACGCTAAAACATTTGTTCATATAGAAGGCAGAGCCTTCTAAATTGCATTACCATGCAGAGCATGGTAACGAAAAACCACCTTTAACCTTTAACCTTTAACCTTTAACCTTGAGAAACCTGTGCTTCCAATTTCTCTTTATCTTGACGACGTTTTTTAGCGTAAAGCTGAATAGTTGCAGCCATTGCAATAACTAACCCGAAAATTCCCCAAGCCGTAATATCGGTGGGAAGATTGTTCTTGAAAACTGCTAACAACACAATTACTACCAACATTACAGTAGGTGCTTCATTCAAAGCACGTAATTGCTGACTACCCCATTTACATTCACCTGCTGCTAACTGCTTCATTAAACGCTTGCAGTAATGATGATAGCCAATCAATAACACCACAAAAGCTAGTTTGACGTGCAACCAAGGTTGTTTGAGAACTTCCGGTTCCGTTGATAGCAAACCAATCGCCATCGCTATCGTTACCAACATTCCTGGCGTGGTAATAATGCTGTAAAGACGTTTCTCCATAATTTGATATTGATTTTTCAATATCGTGCGTGCGGGTTCAGTTTCTTGCTCGGCTTCTACGTGATAGATAAACAAACGTACCAAGTAAAACAACCCAGCAAACCAAACTACAATACCAACAAGATGAAATGCTTTAAACCAGGAATAAGCCATAAATCGTAGCCTTTATAAACTTCATTTAAAAGGGGCGATATTAATATTAGGTTACAATAAAAAGCTCTTAGACAACTGCTGATAAATGCTTCAATAGTAAATAAATACGAACTTTAACGTTGTCTGGATTCAGTTTGAGATAATGTGTTTTTTTGTGTAGATATCTAATTTTACCTAGGCACAAAGTGGGAATTCAAATTCTACAAAGTCCTACATGGACGATAAATGAAAACCGTCAAGTAGGACTTGACCATTATACCGGGCATACTCCTTCATTGCAGTAGCTGTAGAAAAGCTTTTAAAAATGCACCTAGCAAGAAGTATTATTAGTTGCATATTGTGACATCATTATTTCAGTAGTGGAAAGTGTTATTTAGCCTGTTAAATTACTTGCAAATCATTTATAAAACAAAAAAGTCTGCTCTTTAGTGGGCTTTTTTTCTTTTACATATAAATTTTAAAAATAACTACATAAAATGAGACTTACGCTTCATTTTTAGATACTGATTGAAACTGCTATGACTTATGTACGACATCAAACTAAGCATAAATACTCAATAAACATTCTTCTTATAGTTAACATAATTTTTTGCACTTTTATTCTCATACTAATTATGGTTATATAAAAAAAGACTTTAAAACATATTCTAAAATCCTGACATATTTAACTAAAGCTTGAACTATATACCTATACCGTGCAAAATGAATATAATTCTTGCTATATTTATCTTTTAGCGTATTTTTTATTCAGCAATATTATAAAATATTAATATTTATTAACGAAAAAAATCATACTGATGATTTAATATTTTTTTTATAAATTCAGTCTTGAGAGAAGTGACCATTACGTAATGCTGTCATAGTATTAAATACGAGAGTACGGTTGGGGGAGGTAATTTATATCGATAGTACTCATTTAAGTCAAGAACTGAAGTTAAGAAATTTTAGGGGTGTAAGGCCTATGCCCTTCAAAATCCTAGTAGTGGATGATGATTTAGGTACTCGTCTGTCTATCGGTGACTATTTAGAGCTATCTGGGTACGAAGTAGTCACAGCTAACGATGGTAAAGAAGGTTTGGTTATGGTGAACGAACACCATCCCGATCTAATTGTTACCGATATTATTATGCCGGAAATGAATGGGTACGAACTAGTGCGTAAAGTGCGTCAACAAGCTAATTTTCGCTTGTTACCTGTGATTTTATTAACGGCAAGAACTCAAACACAAGAAAGAATTTTAGGTTATCAATCTGGGTGCGATTTGTATTTACCTAAGCCTTTTGAACTTGAAGAATTAGCAGCTGCTATCAATAATCTTTTAGAACGAAGTCAGATTATTCAAACTGAATATAAATTATCTTTACAACAAAATCTTAAAAAAGCGGATTCGGTTAGTCAAACAGATTGGAATAACGAGCGAGATCAATTACACGAATCTTTGACTGTTAGAGAACAAGAGGTTTTAGAAATTTTAACTCATGGACTTTCTAATGCTGAAATTGGCGATCGCCTTTATTTGAGTCCCCGAACTGTAGAAAAATACGTTAGTAGCTTGCTAAGAAAAACCAGTACCAGTAACCGAGCAGAATTAGTACGTTTTGCAATGGAACACAATCTAGTCAAGTAGCAAATTTTGATCTAAATACAACAATTAATGTAGAGACGTAAAATTTTACGTCTCTAATTTTATGTCTTTAATTTTACGAACCTAATTTTGCATCTCTACAATTTTTGTAGTTATTAAACGTTTAGCTTGCTAATAAAGAGTTGGTTGAGGAGAAGAATTTACTAAGTTTGTTTGAGTTTTAGGTAATGCTTTCCAGTAGCTAGCAACTAAACCAACCATCAACCACCACAAGGTATTTACCTGGGGACGATACCATACAGTATCAACTAAACCATGACCGAGCATACCTGCTAAAGTGACAATGGAGGCAATTAACCATAATCCTTGTGTATTTCGTTGCTGTCTCAAACGCCGTAACTGCACTAAACCAGTATTAAACGTAACAATTAGCAGCCAAATAAAACAAACAAAACCAATTAAACCTGTTTCAACTGCGATTTCGAGAAAAACTGAATAAGCACTCAAAGCTGTGAAATTAGGACGTTGATAAAGAGGATAAATCTTATTGAATGCGCTATTACCTGGCCCAATACCAATTACCGGACGATCTTTAATCATTTCTATTGCAGCCATCCAAACATTAATTCGGAAGTTATTACTGCTATCACCTCTACCAGCAAAAATACTAAAAACTCTTTCACGCACGGGTGGAACAAATAATACTGCTAAAACAGATACTGTTGCCAAACTGACTAAAAGAATTGGCAGTGACCAAGTACGCCAAAAAGCAGGCATATCAATACTCCACCAATACAATAATAATACTGAAAGAGCTAAAAATGATACTACTAAACCAATCCAACCACCACGGCTAAAAGTAAGTATTAAACAAGCGCTATTAACAATAAACATAGTTAACGCTAAAGCTTTTTTAGGCAGGCTACGCCATGCGAATATAGCGATAAAACTTAAAATTACAGCAGGTAGAATGTAGCCAGCAAGTAAATTTGGATTACCTAAATAACTGTATATCCTTGTAGTTTTAGATAAAGAAGATTCAGGATCTACCCAAGTCGCTAGTGCTTTTGCACCAAAAAACCATTGTCGCAATCCATTGACGCTAACAATTAAAGATATATGTAGGTAAACAGCAATCAGCCAAGAACGAATTCGAGAAGATTTGAGTAACCTTGCACAAAGAGCAAACAGCAATAAATATAAAGTTAATTTTGTCCAACCACTAAATGCTGCTTTTTTTACTGGTGATAGTGCTGTGGCTACACTCGCGATTCCCCAATAAAGAAAAACTAGTAAATGTATTGGTGTAATCCCTGTCGCATTAGAATTAGCTGGTTCGTCTGAAATAGTTAGCAGCAGCCAAAATCCGACACAGGCTACAAGTAGTAAACCAATTAATCCATTGGAAACGAAAGGAGCCAGAATATATACAAGACTTAATAATGCAACCGCAATTGCATCTCCCCAACGAAGTAAAATACTAGTTTGCCGCCAAGAGCTTAAAAATCCAACTAGAAGGCGGTGTAGGTAGCTAGAAGTAATATACTGCTTTAAGGGAACGGAAGATAAAGTCAACTGTTGCCAAAAGAAATCCATATAATTCGGGCCTTAGTCAATTAGCATCGAGCGAAAATCATGGACTAATAATAATGTGGTTAGTCCCAAAAAAGTAATAATCTAGACTGCATTTAGGAAATTATTAATTAAATTATTAATTAAATTATTAATTAAATTGCCGACGCAGATGGTGGCAATAGTTTTGTCTTTAACTATTACCACTTACCCATCAATCATTACAAATCACCTCTAATCCGAAAATTTTCCATCGATGCTAATTGAAGATTGTTGGGAAAGCAACAAATAAACCTTATGCATCTCCGACTATTTCAGTATTGCCTTTGTCTAAAGGTAAAGAAAGTACATAGCGATATCCTGATTCTTGGGAACCTTGGATTGTGATGTCTCCTCCATGTAACTCTGCTAACTGACAGCTGAGCAATAAACCCAAGGTTTCGCGGGATACGCCACCAGATTGTGATTTACCTTCATTGTCGGATGAATCAACAGCAATTCCACCAGAAGAAATATTTTCACTTATTGGAATATTGTTCTTTATGCTGCCATTGAGTGTTTGTCTGCTTTCGGCATGAGTGGTGAAGGCTGAAGTTATATCAGATGCAAGTTCCATAGAAGATATCTGAGCAAGGCGGAAATAGGGATCTACTTCGGTTATTCCTTCTCCCAACCAAGGATGAGAAACCCAAATGGTAAGTAAAAGCGCATCTTCTTTGTAAGAAACGTGAATCCTCACAACGCTACCCGTTGCAGAAAGTTGAATCACGCTGAAAATTAGGTGATACAAAATTTGCCGCACTTTGTCTTTGTCTAGGGGCAAAATACGATTTCGTCCGGGTTCTATAGATAGACGAATGTCTTGCTCGCGACGGGCTGCTGCTTCTTCTAAAGTATTGATAGCTTGCTGGCAAAGCATTTCAATATCTACGGGAGCCAAATTCAGTTCGGTATTAGTATCATCCATTGCTCCTAATTCAGAAATTTCGTTGACTAAGGAAAGCAAATATCTACCGCTATGCTGAATAATTTCTAGATATTCTCTTTGCTTTGTTGTCAAAGGGCCGTATATTTCGCGTCCTAAAACACTAGCCATACCTAGAACAGATGTTAAGGGAGTACGTAACTCCTGAGTTAACTGTCCTAAAAGCTGCAATTTCAACTGACTGGTGAAAGCTGAGTCTTGAAAAGCTGGGGCACTGATTTTAATTTGTGAGGCAGCAGATTCTTCAAAGTTATTCGTTTTCTTAGAAGAAATACCTTTAGCTGTTCCTTCTTGTAACAATCGGTTGCGCTCAAATTCACTCATGCTCCAGCGAGCAATAATCTGTAAAAACTCGATATCCCTAGTAGAGAAATTGCGCGGGATTAAATCCATTACCGCTAATGCACCCAAACAATACCCTTGAGCATCAATAAGTGGGACTCCTACATAGGCACGAATTCCATAATCCTTGACTAGCTTTCCAGTAACGAGTTCTGCTTTATCAAGTTTATGAGTATCGTTGATTACTACCATTTGCATACTTTCTACTACCTGAGTACAGAAAGATTCATGTCTTGATAGTTGACGGGTTTGTGCTAGCTGATTCATTAGTCCCAAACGGGACAAACCCACCGCTGATTTAAACCAGTGGCGCTCGTTATCTACAAAACCCAGAATAGAAATAGGTGCTTCAAGGAAGTGAGCCGCAGTTTGAGTGGCTTCTTCAAAAACCGGGATGGTTTCCGGCTGCCGCAAACCTAACTTCAATAAAGCTTGAAGCCTCTGCTGCTCTTGGTTCTCAGGTGTTGCCCAACCATCTTTATGGGCAAACATTTTGTTTTCAGGCTCTACCATTACCGCTGCTACCTTAATTTTTCTTGGAAACTATATTTCATTTACTTATCTATCGTCTTTACTATTCTTAAGCATTCCCCAAATTCACCTTAGACAAACAGCTTGCTCAAATTTTTTTTCCCGAATGGGGAATTTATGTTACTCGCAAGCATCCGATGGGGTAGTTAACGGTTAGTTAATCGATGCTGTAAATAGCAGTTATATCTGTCTTACTTTATGGTTGATAGATAAAATAATTACTATCAAACTAAAGGTGAAAGATTGTTTGTTGGCATATCAAATCATGCCCGTGGGTCTACTGAACTTTCTATATTTAGTCTTTTTTTATCGTAAATACACTGTTGTCATTCTTATTAGAAAAACTATCAATGGTAATTAGATAAACGGTTGAATAAAGTCAATTTTATTCATAGATACTCGAAATGTTTTGAGTATTTTCATCTAGTTTATTGTCGGAGATTAACTATTAAATGAAAAAATAGTCTTGAATCCGATCGATTTGCCGTATTTTGTATAATAAATTGCATATTTTCAATATCAGTTTAAATAAATTGCTCGCCAATAAACTGTCATAGAATTTGCAATATTGAAAAGTACAATTGATTTACTACTTAGAAAAAAATCAGATTATTGTCATAAAAATAAGACAAAATTAGATAAAGAATAGCAAAAACTTTGCAAACTATTTAAGGTTGCTGAAGATAAAATAAAAGAAAAGAAGAAGAAATTGATACAAAATTTACAGAACCTTTATAATATTTGTTTGCTGATTTCTAAGTAGTTAGTCATAAATAGATAAGGCGCGTATAAAAAAAAATGATATTTACTGGAAAAGGCTACGAATTATATGAGTGATGTAAATGTGAAAATTCCGTTTGTAGACTTAAGTTTGCAGCATCAACCAATTCAGAAACAAATGCGGCAAGCAATTGAAGATGTATTGGAACGAGGAGATTTTGTTTTAGGTAAAGCGCTGAGTGATTTTGAAACAGAATTTGCTGTTTCTTCAGGTGCGAAATATGGCGTTGGGGTTGCCAGTGGAACAGATGCGATCGCGTTAGGTTTGCAAGCTTGTAATATAGGTGCTGGCTCGGAGGTGATTCTCCCTGCAAATACATTTGTAGCAACATTGATTGGAGTTTTGCGCGCGGGTGCTAAACCAATTTTTGTTGATTGTGACCCGAACACTGCTTTAATAGATTTAGCAGCAGCAGAAAATGTAATTACACCGAAAACTAAAGCAATTGTTCCGGTGCATTTGTACGGTCAAGTAGTGTCTCCTCAAGAGTTAACAGATTTTGCCGAAAGACATAATCTAATGATTTTTGAGGATGCAGCCCAAGCACACTTAGCCCATAGAGATGGAATAAGAGCAGGTTCAATCGGAATAGCAGCAGCTTATAGTTTTTATCCTAGTAAGAATTTGGGTGCATTTGGTGATGGTGGAATATTAGTTACTTCAGATAAGGAAGTAGCGCAAAAAATGGTGCGCTTACGGAATTATGGAGCATCGAAAAAATATTACCATGTAGAAATGGGCACAAATAGCCGTTTGGACACTTTGCAAGCAGCAGTACTGCATCAAAAGTTGCCCCATTTAGCTTCTTGGAATGCCAGCCGTCTAAAAACAGCCCAGCAGTACGATCGCGAACTAGCACCTTTGAAGTCATTGGGAATTATTCCTATGCAGAATCAAAGTGGTGACGGGCACGTCTATCATCTTTATGTAATTAAAGTTGAGGAATCTTGTCCTTTACAAAGAGAGGAAATTCAAGAAAAACTTGCTGCAATGGGAATTCAAACTGGAATCCACTATCCGATTCCATGCCATCTCCAGCCAGCTTTTAAAGATTTGGGCTATGAAATAGGAGATTTTCCTCATTCTGAAAAGTTAGCAAAACAAATATTATCCTTACCCATGTATCCTGGTTTAACTAATAATCAAGTAAATACTGTGGCAACAGCAATTGCATCAGTAGTTAGCGAACGGCAATATAAATTGCTCCATGTTTAATAGCGATAAAACTAATTTCAGATTTTTTCACAGTTTTTAATAACGCCTTTATTTCTATTCCCTACTTCCTACTTTCTCTGTAACAACTATTTAACGATCGTATTGGAGTAGGGATGAGCAACAATAAATACAAGATTAATTCACTAAAATTATGTTGACTCAACATCAAGTAAGACGTTCGATTCCACCACAAATATTTAATTTTGCAATATTAGGTATACTAGTTTTACTGTATGCTCCCTTAGTATATTTTTGGTACGATGGCTGGATAAATAAAAGTATTAGTACTGAACATGAATATTTTAGTCACGGTATTATTGGTTTTCCATTTGCGGCTTATCTAATTTGGATGAATCGTAAACAGTGGGTGAGATTACCGGATAACAGTAATATCTTTGGTGGCATATTATTAGCAATAGGAGGAGTTTTTTACCTTAGTGGTGTAGGTGAATGGGTAAACCTTTCTTTTCCCGTAATATTAACCGGATTATGTTTGTGGTTAAAGGGAATTAAAGGTTTAAAATTACAATGGTTTCCTTTATTGTTAATTCTGCTGGCAACTCCTAATTCCTTACCCTACTTAGTTGCACCTTATACTTTGCCTTTGCAAAGCTTTATTGCCGGAACTGCTGGCTTTATTCTCAAGCAATTTGGTTTAGATGTAGTTGTAGACGGAATTAATATTTACGCAAAAGGACGCATTGTTGAAGTTGCTCCTTATTGTGCGGGTTTAAAAATGCTCTTTACTACCATGTATGTTGGTTTAATTCTGCTTTATTGGACGGATACTTTATCTTCTAGGCGTAAGAGCATTTGGTTTTTATCAATAGCAGTAATTCTCAGCGTTACTGCTAATATAATTCGCAATACTTTACTTACCTTTTTCCACGCTAACGCACAAGACAGTGCTTTTGAGTGGTTGCATGATAGTTGGGGTGGGGACTTGTATTCCGCCTGTATGTTACTGCTATTAATACCAGCGATTAATTGGATTGATAGCTATTTTTCAGAAGACTCCCTCGATAATTCAGAGGAAATTCAGTAAATTGTCTGTTGCCAACACTGCACAGTCGGTAAAGCACTGTTGAAATTACTGAACTCATAATGCGAGTATAAAAAGTACAATTTTGTCTTTTGTAGTTAATAGTTTATTCAATGATTTCCCTTTCCCGAGTTTTTAAGGAACGTCAGTTTTTACAGATAGCAGCGCTTTTAATATTAGTGCTGCTACTGGCGATAGGGGCATTACCAGGGTATTTCCAAGGTAAATGGCAATGGAAAGAACCACCACCCATCATCAACCTTGGAGAGATAAAGCAGCTGCGTAAAACAGGTTTAACGTTACCTGGTTGGAAAATAACTCAACAACAGGAGCAGAATCTGGGTTCTGGTAAATGGTCTTTGCAACTTATGGAAAATGAGGATTCTAAGCAAACAGCTATATTGTTTTTATTACCTCAAAACGGTCCTAAAACCCAACCCCAGGTTGAATGGACAGAGATTAATAGTTGGGGAAGAATGCAGTGGGGAGAGTGGCAGGTTGCTCAATATAGAGAAGCCCAATTTATGGTTGAAGAAGCCCAACTTAAAGATAAAACTAAAACTCAGGTAAAAGCGAGATTTTTCCGTGCATCTAGCAAAAATCAAACTTTCGCTGTTTTGCAATGGTACGCAATGCCAAACGGGGGGCATTTTTCGCCGATAAATTGGTTCTGGGCTGACTTGTTAGCACAGTGGCATCAGCAGCGCGTTCCGTGGGTTGCTGTTAGCTTATTGATTCCAATGGAACCTTTGGGGGAAGTAGAAACAACCTGGGAGCAAATAAAGTCTATTGGTAAAACGGTGCAAGCTAGATTATTTGATTTTGATTAATTGATTTTGACTAATTTAAGTTGATTTTAATTGATTACAATTCTTGATGAAGATTTAGATATTTTTTTTGATTTAATCGTATTTTCTTTAGTAAGGGGATTAGCACATTATAAAAAATGTATAGTAAAAGTAAAAAATATTTTAACTATTAACTGTCAACCGTTTTCTAGAAATAGGCGTTTTGCCATTTTAATGCATTAAATAAGTTTATGAAGCACCGATGTTTAGAACTCGATTACGTCATATGCGTGGATTCAACGCCTTTTGTGTAGCTAGTCTTCAAATAAGTGTTTTTTTGGCAACAGCTTCCCAACCTATTTTTGCGACTATTCCTCAAGAACAAATACCATCAATACAAGATCCTGTAGGACCGCTTCCTGCACCTCCCCCTGACGCAGAGTTTTTAGCTCCGCTTACCCCGAACGACGATGGAGAGATATCACCTCAATTTACTAGATATCTTCTAGGTACTGGTGATGTAATCGGCATATTGGCAGAAGCATCAGAAGGTCGTTATCGTTTGGGGCCTGGAGATGGAATTACTGTAATAGTGCAGCGTTTCCCCGATTTAAGCTTCCAAGCATCGATAAATCGAGAGGGTAATGTCGTAGTGCCTTTAGCCGGAACTGTATCGCTTCAGGGTTTAACTTTAGAACAAGCACAAGCAAAAATTCGTGCTGCCTTGAATCGTTTTGTAGTTGAACCAAGCGTTACCGTAGCATTAGCCGCGCAACGTCCTCCTCTAAATTTTCAAACGAGGGTAGATGTAGAAGGTAATATCGCAGTACCCCGATTAGGAAAAGTTTCGGTAAAAGGTTTAACTATTGAAGAAGCCCAAGAAAAAATTCGTTTGGGTTTACAGCGCACACAAGTAGATCCTGTTGTGACAATTTCCTTATTATCGCCGCGACCGATTCAAGTAAATGTGGTCGGAGAAATATTTAGACCTGGGGTTTATGCGGTGAATCCGGCATTGCCCCGCATTCTTGATGTTCTGCGGACGGCTGGAGGTTCAACTGAAACGGCGGATTTACGGCAAATTCAAGTACGTCGCAAACTAATAGATGGTTCGGTAGTTTCGCAAAATATTGACTTCTACACTCCGTTGTTAAACGGCGGCACTTTCCCGTCTCTACGTTTACAAGATGGCGATTCTCTAATTATTCCCCGCCGTGAAGTTGCGATGGATGATGGTTATGATACGAATGTGGTCGCTCGTTCATCTTTAGCACAGCCTGCAATTAGAGTACGTGTATTAAATTACGCTTCTGGAGGAATAATTACTCAAACTTTACCTAATGGCAGTAATTTTATTGATGCTTTAGGAAGTGTCAGCATTCCTCGCTCCGATTTAAGAGACGTTGCTTTAGTACGCTTTGATTCGGAACAAGGTAAAGCAGTTACCCAAAAACTAAATGCCAGAAGTGCCCTTAGAGGAGATGCATCTCAAAACGTACCGTTGCAAGACAACGATGTTATTGTTGTTGGTCGGAATCTGATTGGTAAAATTACCAACGTTCTTTCAAATGTTACTAGACCTTTTATTGATGTTCAGTCTTTTGTTCGCTTTTTTGAAGCTTTCACTTTTTAGATATCAATATATATCAACCATTATTAACTGATATAACTTATGTTCGCTGCCAATTCTGGAAAGTACCTACCTTTGCCATGACTCCACCAATTGTTAAGCGCTATTTAATTGCTTTTGATAAATACAAATGGATAGGATTAGCGAGTTTTGGTTTAGTTGTAGCAGGTTCAACTTTATTAGCCATACAACCAGAACCACCCCGCAAATTCATTGCCACTGGAGCCTTAAAATATACCCTTCCGCCAGTCAGCTTTTCCGCAACTGGTAGTGAAATTCAGCAAAGAGGTTTAGCATTATCAGAAGAATTTTTAAAAGGAAACACAATAATTCCTACAGCAAAAAAAGTAAATGAAGACCCAAAAAAAATTAATGAATATCTTCAAGTTAGCGTACCTGAAATAGGAGAAGATGGTCAGTTAAGTGCTGGCATTATTACTATTAGATATCAAGATACAGAGCCTAAAAGAGCCGAACAAGTAGTGTCCGTTTTAATGGACGAAATGATAGAGTTGAGCGGTAAAAATAATACCGAGCGATTACAAGCAATTATCGACAAAATTGAGGAAAGACTGCCCAAGGTTACGACTGAATTAGAAGAAGCTGAAAAGAAATTAGAACAATACGATCGGGTAGAACGTCCGGCAATTTTAGCAGCTGAAAATGGTAGTTTGCTCCAAACTATCACGGGTAGTCAAAATCAACAAAGGCAAATCAAATTAACCATTTCTGGTATTGATGCTCAGATTCGCAGTTTACAAGAAAGATTAGGTTTGAGCGCTCAACAAGCATATACTTCTTCTGCTTTAAGTGCCGATCCGATTATTGCTAATTTACGCAGCCAAATTTATCAAGTAGAATCCCAGATGGAGGTGTTGAGAAAAGACTTGCGTCCGAATCACCCAAATATGGTTCAGCTGCAACGTCAAAAAGATGCTTATGAAAAACTGCTGCAACAACGTGCCGCTGAAGTAGTCGGTGGTGTTGGTAGTACTGCTCCTCTTCCCAATGTTTCTGGTGTCAGGGCACAAAGTAATTTAGATCCAGCACGACAGCAGCTCGCAAATCAATTAGTAGCTTTACAAACTCAACGGGAAACTTTACAAAGACAATTAATTGATTTGGTGCAAGAACAGGTTAAACTACAACGGGATTACGCTGACATTCCCAACAAACAATTAGAGCGATCGCGCTTAGTACAGCAGGTAGGTTTAAAAAAAGCCGTCTACGATCAGATGCAGGCAAAGTTAGCCGATGCTAGAACCGCAGAAGCAGAAACTGTAAGTACTTTGACTGTTGCTCAACCAGCTAGAGTTACACCGCAGGAATCATCCGCTCAAAGCGTACCTATAACTTTGGGTATAGGTGGTTTCTTAGGGCTGTTAATTGGTGGAGGTGTAATCTTCTTATTAGGTTCTCTAGAAGGTACTTTCAAAACCAAAGAAGATATTCGCAACGCTCTCAAGCAGCGAGAAGTTTTACTACTTGCAGAATTGCCAATAATGCCAGTTAAAAATAGCGAAGAGCTTGTTCCGGTAGTGCTTTCTGCCGAGTCTCCCTACATAGAGATTTTAGAAAAATTCCGCTCTAATGTACGTCGATCTGGCGGCAAAAAAGTCAAAGTCATACTTGTTACTAGTACGGGTAGTTCAGAAGGTAAAACTACAAGCGCTTACAACTTAGCCATTGCCGCAGCCAACGCCGGAAAACGTACAATAATCATCGAAACAGACTTGCGATCGCCATCTCGTTGTGAATCGCTAAATGTAAATATCGACTTAGATGCCAATATTGAACCTCTTCGCTACTACGGCAACAGCGAATGCATCCGCTTAGTGCCAGAAGTTCAAAATTTGTATATAGTACCTAGCCCCGGTCCTTTAAGGCAATCAGCCGCAGTTCTCGAATCGAGCGAATTACGGCGACTAATGGAAGATGCCAGAGAACGGTTTGACATGGTAATTTTAGACACAACTCCTTTAGGCTTATCTAACGATGCTTTATTAATTCATCCTTACAGCGACGGTATAGTTATGGTAGCTCGACCAAATTACACCCAAGAAAATATATTTGGCGAAGCCCTTGATGAATTAGTTGAAAATGAAATGGGATTGTTAGGAGTAGTTATTGACGGTGCCGATATAAATATGAGTGTTGAAGAACCATCTTCGTATTTTGAAGAAGAATCAGATGTCATGCATCCGGAGGAGTATACAACAGTGCATCGGAATTGAGGAATGAGGAGATGGGGGGATGGGGAGACAAGGAGATGGGGGGATGGAGAGACAAGGAGACAAGGAGACAAAGGGAAATTTTAATCATTAACTCACAACTTCCAACTCTTAACTCCTAATTCCCCATGCCCCATTCCTTAACCACTAACAACTAACAACTAATAATTATTAATCGTCGTTAAATAAACCAAGCAAAGGACCTAAAAGTAATCCAAATGCAAACCCGCCAATATGTGCCCAATAAGCCACTCCGCCTGATTCCATAGGCATATTAGTGGCTCTTTGCAAGTCAGAAATGCCAGATACGAGATTCCCAACAATATAAACTCCTATTAGTATCCATGCTGGGATTCTAAAAGTAGTTATAAAAATACCTAAGAAAATAAGAGTTCTAACTAAAGCTTGGGGAAAGCGAATAAGGTAAGCGCCTAAAATTCCAGAGATTGCACCAGAAGCTCCCAGTGAAGGAATATTAGAATCCATACCAATAAACCACTGACATAAGGCAGCTAAAGCGCCACAAGCTAAGTAAAAAATTATATATTTAAAGTGACCTAAACGGTCTTCGATATTATTTCCAAAAACCCAAAGGTACACCATATTTCCCATTAGGTGTAACAAACCGCCGTGTAAGAATTGCGATGAAAATAAAGTTACCCATTCTGGTACAGGCTGATTGATTGCTACACTACCAAAGCTAGTAGTTAATTGTCGCGGTACAACTGCATACAGTTGGAAAAACTGATTTAATTGTGCTTCTGACAAAGATAATTGGTGAAGAAACACTAAAACATTCATGCCAATCAAACCGTAGGTAACAAAAGGAGTGATTCGCGTTGGGTTTTCGTCGTATAGAGGAAACACTGGTGTTTTTGTTTTTTTTTGAGTAACAACTGCACTATAACCTGTAGGGCTTACAGTTGCGAAGTATAGAGCATTTCAGCTTACAAATAGTTTTATACAATATAAGAATTTGGGAATAGGGAATGGGGAATAGGGAATAGGGAATAGGGAATGGGGAGACAAGGAGACAAGGAGATATTCTAAAAGAAGCAATAATTATTGAGTAGGAATAATAAAAATACAATAAAAATACTGTTCGCAACTCCTAACTCCTAACTCCTAACTCCTAACTGTTAACTCTTAACTACCAAGATTCGTTTGGGGATTTATCGCTAAACAAACCTAATATCGGACCGAGGATTGCTCCAAAAACGAAGCCGCCAGCGTGCGCCCAATAGGCAATGCCACCGCTTTCCATGCCAATATTAGTGGGCATTCCTAAACTAGAAATACCGTAGAAAGCTTGTTGAATAAACCAGAATCCTAAAAAGAAGTAAGCGGGAACTCGGAAGGTAGGGAAAAAGATACCCAAAGGTACGACACCGAGAACTTCTGCTTTGGGAAAACGAATGATATATGCTCCCATCACACCGGCGATCGCACCACTAGCACCCAAGGAAGGAATTGCGGAACCTTGGGAAAAATACCATTGAGCCAAGGATGCCAATACACCGCAAGCTAAGTAAAAAATCAAATATTTGATATAACCTAATTTTTCTTCAACATTGTTACCAAAAATCCACAAAAATAGCATATTACCCCCCAGGTGCAACAAACCACCGTGTAAAAACTGTGAAGTAATCAAAGTCAACCATTCAGGAACAGGTTGATTTACTGCAATTCCGCCAAAGCTGGAGCTTAATTCTCGCGGTACTACAGCAAATAAATGAAGAAATCCGTCCAGAAACTGGGGGGGCAGACTCGATTCGTATAGAAAAGCTAAGACATTGACGGCAATCAGTCCATAAGTAACATAAGGTGTAATGGAAATTGGATTATTGTCTCTAATTGGAACCACGGCAGTTTACCCGGATTTAAAAGCTGTTTGTAAATACATTACCGAATTTCCTCATCAATCGCTTCTAACTTGCGATTGACATATTTATAGAGATTTTTCGTAATTAGGTCAGATGTTTTACTGCTTTGATTCGATTACATGAGTATTGTTATCAAGTTGATGGTTAAAATTTTATTTTTTTCCAGATTACAAAAGCCCCCAGCTTCAGCAAAACATTAAGAATTTTCACCTTATGAAAGCTATAACTTTTGAAAAAGGAATAGGGAATAGCCAAAATAGTTTCTTACAATTTTCCTTTTTGACCAGATTTAATCCTTTCTATTTAAAAATTTGAATAATTTTGTCTTAGCTGTTCCCTGTTCCCTATGCTCCGTTGCCCCTTCTAAATATGAAAACAATCCAAATTGATATCCGTCGAACTGAACGTATAAATACGATTATTCAACAACGGCAAAGATTTGCTAGTAGAATCGAACGCGATAAAGCAAATCTAGAAGCCTGTAAGTTAGCACTAGTTAATTTAAAACAGTACCAATCTGAGTTTCAAGCAAATACTGTTGATGCTACATCTGCTAAACGTTTGAGAGAAATTGATTTTGGAGTAATTAATCAAATCGATCGTATTTCAAATTTACTGGAAAAACTGCGCTCTCGGTGTAGTCGCAGCACAATAAATATTGCAGTTGTTGGTTATGCTCGACAAGGGAAAAGTCGCTTATTACAAAGTTTGACAGGACTTAGCAATCAAGTAATTCCTGATGGTGGTGAAGGATACTGTACGGGTACATTAAGCAAAATTGTTCATCAACCAAGATTACAAAAAGCAGTAGCTAAAGTAAATTTTTATTCTGCTTCGGAATTCCAAAACCAAATACTAACTCCTTATTATGAAACTTTAGGTTTGGGTAAAAAACCTATAACTGTCGAAGAATTTGCTCGCACTCCTCCACCTGCTCTACCTTTAGAAAGAAAAGATAGCGAATTTGACAAAGCTAGATACGGGCATCTGCGTAAGGATTACTATTCCAACATTACAAAATATCGCCATTTACTTAATTCTCAGAGCATAGAAATTGCTGAATCAGAAATTCCTCAATATGTTACTCAAGATGCAAAAAGTGAAACCGGCGATAAAACTTTTAATTATTTAGCAGTTAAAAACTGTGTAATCTCTTGTTCTTTTCCTTACGAGGATATTGGTCAGATTTCCTTATTAGATTTGCCGGGATTAGGAGATACAAATTTAATCGAAGCAGAAAGATTAATTAAAATTTTATCTGAAGAAGCCGATTTTATTTTATTTGTTCGCAGACCAGAAGCCAATGCTGTTTGGGGAGCAGCACATTTAAAACTGTATCAAATTGCTCGCAATGCTTTATCAAATTTTCCTCTTTCCAAATGTTCTTTTATGATTCTAAATCGCACCAAACACGGTGTAGAAGGTGGTGATAACAGCTACCGTTGTCAGAAATTGCAGGCAGAACTAAAAGAAACACCAATTCGCGTTGCAAAGTGTATTATTGCCGATTGTTCGGATTCTCAAGAAGCTTTTACTGAAGTTTTAGAGCCAATTCTCGATTATTTAGTTGAGAACGTAGAATCAATTGAAAGAGAATATAGACGGGAGTGCGAACAACAATTAAATATACTTCATAAAAATATTGGTATTGAGTTAAACAAAGCTAGTTCGGCTTTAACCAGGTATGGTGATGGAGATTTATTATTTGAGCAACTATTTGAACAGTTTTGGCGCAAATTAACGAATGACTTAGAAAAATTATTAGCAGAGTTAAAAGGAAATCGGAATAGCTTAGATAGCGAATTTGAAGAAAGAGTAAAAAATGCAATTCAAAAATGTCGAACAGATGTAGGAATTCCTACAACTACGGAAGAAATTGCAGAACGTCGTCATCTATTTGGATCTTATAACACCGCTTATAACGATTTGTTACATGAAATACGTACAAATTTTTTAGAACATTTTCTAACTTTGGATCGAGCAATGCAGCTTTCATTAGAAAGCCGTAAATATTTAGTTATAAAAATTATCAAATCTCATCTGGGAGAACTTGTAAATTCCCAGGAAATTGATTTTCTACGAATAATATATAATCTTCTTCCTAGCAATGCCAGCAATCTCAAACTAGGTTTTCAAAAGCTGTATGAATTCGATGTTTCTAATGCTGGAAGAATAATCCGCCTTATTAGACTTAATATTGATAAACTTAAGCCAGACAATAACCAGTTTTCAGAAGCTACAGATGAATTTAATATTGAAGAACAAATATTAAATACACTACAGAAATTACATCAAGAAGCTACCGATACATCCCAACAAGCTTTAAATCAAATACTTTGTGAGCCTTCTACAGATGCTTATTTTATGGTAGAAGAATTTGTAGATCGAGTAATTCGCGCTAAAAACGTACAGTTAGAATGGCGAATTTTTCTTCGTAAAGAATCATTAAAAGTTTGGTCGGAATTTGGGCAGATAGAACAGCGCCTTCAACAGCAAAACATTTGGAGAGCATTAATTGAACGTGCTAAAGAAGTTAATGGTTTGTTGATTTAGGAGTAGGGAGTAGGGAGTAGGGAGTAGGGAGTAGGGAGTTTGGCAACGGATGGAGTTTGGCAACGGATGGAGTTAGTAGTTATCGATTAACAATTACCAATTACCAATTACCAATTACCAATGCCCAATGCCCAATGCCCAATGCCCAATGCCCAATGCCCAATGCCCAATGCCCTAAAAACTAAAAAGTTAAGAGTTATAACTGATAACTCTTAACTATGAATTGATAATTAATTTTGATTTGCTACAAGTTTACTTGGGTTGTGCGGATATCTTCTAAAAGACCTCCACAAGCGTCAACAAGCAAATTTACAACTTGATTAAAGCCTTCCGTTCCACCATAATAGGGGTCTGGAACTTCTTTGAGAGAGTGACTGCGGCAATAGTCACACATCAACCTTACTTTGTCTTGATATTCCCCGCTCAAATCCATAGAAAGGATATTGCGATAATTCTCTTTATCCATTGCCAAAATCAAATCGAAATTTTCAAAATCCGATGATTCAAAGGCTCGTGCTTTTCCGCGAAGTTTAAATCCTAAAAGGTTATTCGCAGCAGCACTCATGCGAGAATCTGGGGGACTACCGATGTGATAACTTGATGTTCCGGCAGAATCACACTCAATAGAATTACTTAAACCAGCTTTTTCTACCAAGTGATTCATCACATTTTCTGCGGTTGGCGAACGACAAATGTTACCCAAGCAGACAAATAGCAGCTTATAAGCCATAATCAGCGCGATTATTCCCGTTCAATTTGCAGTTTCTGACATTTTAGGATGCCGATGCAAGCTTTAACTTTCATATTGAAAATTAAAATTAAAATTAAAATCCGGGAAGTTCCAATCCACTGGTCAAATCTTCCATGCGATCGCGCATGGTAGCAGTGGACTTGTTGTAAGCGTCTGTCATTGCTGCTGTTACCAAATCGGAAAGTACTTCTGCTCCTTCATTCATTGCATCAGGAGAAATTTCTACTCGTTTGGGTTCTTGGTTTCCACTAAGAATCACTTTTACCATTCCACCACCAGATTCCCCCTGGATTTCCATTTGCTCCAGTTCTTCTTGGAGTTGTTTGGCTCCTTCTTGAACTTGCTGGGCTTTTTTGAAGGCTTCTGCTAGTTCCTTCATTTTTCCTAAGCCAAAGCCAAACCCTTGTCCTTTTTCTGCCATAATAAATAGTAAGCGTGTGCTTTCAATAACAAATCAAATTCAATTATAGATGCGTCGTGTAATTTGATAGTTTTTTATCTTGATGTAATGCACCAGTAGTGTAGTGGAAATCAGATATTCAAGATTTTTTGACTCAATTCTAAATCAGTAATCCATATTTTTCCAATTCTTTACGAGCAATTGGTTAAACTAAAGTGCTTGAAACTCTCCTAACATTTTCACTTCTGGGTGTAACCCAATTGACCAGCGCTCTTGTACTTGCTGCTGAACGTGACGAATAAGATTGAAAACGTCGTTAGCAGTAGCTCCACCGCAATTAACAATAAAGTTAGCATGGAGTTGCGCTACCTGCGCTTGACCAATTTTAAAGCCTTTGAGACCGGCTTGTTCAATTAACTTACCCGCCGAATGAGGTTTAGGATTACGAAACACGCTGCCGCAACTAGGTAAATGATAGGGCTGAGTAGCTAAGCGATGTTTTTTGTGTTGCTTTGTTCTTGCGGTAACTTCTGCTGGATCTGCACCGGGCTGAAGCTGTAAGGTTGCTCTTATAACTATTAAATTGCTTCCTTGTAATACAGAAGTACGGTAGCTGTAGTTTAATTCTTCGCGAGTTAAAGTTTTTAAACTACCGTCAGGAGTTAGTACCTCGGCACTGACTAAGATATCTGCGATACAGCTATTATGCGCTCCAGCATTCATGACTACGGCACCACCGATGGTTCCTGGAATGCCAACCGCCCATTCAAAACCTTCCCAACCACGTTCTGCGACTGCTGATGCTAAAGCAGGAATTGATTCTCCGGCAGCAAATGTTACCCTACCAGTTTCGGATTCAAAATTGCTATAGCGCATATGGCGAGTAGCGATAACCAAACCTGGTATGCCTCGATCGCTGACTAATAGATTAGAACCAGCACCAAGTACAGTTATTGGTAGCTTGTGTTCTTTTGCATATTTGACGCTAGCTTGCAAAGATTCCAACGAACGAGGAGCAACATACCATTCTGCTGGGCCACCAACCCTATAGGATGTGTAAGAAGACAAAGAAACTTTGGGCTTGATAATGCACTCAGTACCTTTTAAAGCGATTCCTTCTCTCTTCTCTTCCACTTTCATTTTTCTTGGATTGGTAGTATCATTAGGAACTTTACGAACATTCGCAGCCGCCTGAGAAATGGTCATGTTTGCCAGTTTTGAATAGGTTTTAACGCGAGGCTACCGTAATCATACGGCTTTAGATTCAGCAACTAAATACTTGTCCGACACGGATAATATTTAAGGTAATAACCCGATATCGGCTAGTTATTGTCAGGATGTCGCTTGTGCTGGTTGCCGAAGAGAGTCTAAAATTAGGGGAATTGTCTGGTTCAAGTTTCCAGCACCGAGGAATAGTGCTAAATCTCCCGGACGCAAGTTTTTCTCTAAATAATCGCGAATACCGACCAAAGTTGGCTGATACTCTACATTAGAATGATGTTTCGCGACTTCTGCGGTTAGTGTTTCGCCACAGATTAAACCAGTATTTGGTTCACCTGCACTATAAATATCGGTCAACACGACTAGATCCGCATGGCTGAAAGATGCTGCAAATTCAGCTAAAAATGTGTGCGTGCGGCTATAACGATGAGGTTGGAATATTGCAACTACTCGTTGCCCCGGCCTTGCTTGCAATCTTGCAGCAGCTAATGTGGCGCTGAGTTCGCTGGGGTGATGAGCGTAATCATCTATAAAAGTAATTCCGTCAACTTCTCCTCGAAACTCGAAGCGTCGTCTGGCTCCTTCAAAAGTAGCTAAACCTCTAGCTATTTCGCCAAACTCTAAACCCAACTTTCTACCTATAGCTACTGCTGCTAAAGCGTTACTCAAATTGTGATGACCTAATACAGCTAAGTTCAATACTCCCAGAGCAATACCTTTTTCCCAAACTAAAGCTGTAGTACCGTCGGCACGATAATCAATGTTGGTAGCATAATAATCGGCACCGCTATCTGGATCTAAGCTGTAACTGATATCGGGTTGAAAGCGATCGCGCACAGTTTCGCAATCAATACAGGCTACTAAAGTTTTGCACTGGCTAGTAAATTTTTTGAAGATATCTACTACTTGATCCAATGTCTCATAGTGGTCTGGATGATCTAATTCTATATTGGTAATAATCCCAATCTCTGGGGAATGCTTAACCAAAGAACCATCGGATTCATCCGCTTCCGCGACTAAATAAGGACTTTGTCCCAAACGAGCATTACCTTCCCAAGCTTTTACTTCACCACCGACAACAATTGTAGGGTCAACACCTGCTTTGAGCAGCATATAGCCAATCATGCTACTAGTGGTTGTTTTACCATGAGTTCCTGCAACAGCAATACTATTGTACTGGGATATTAATGCTGCCAATATATCAGAACGATGGAAAATTGGGCAGCCCTTTTCCAATGCTGCTTTATATTCGGAATTATTCGCATTAATTGCGGTAGAACAAACTACTTGGGGTGTCGCATCTTTGCCCCCGTTTGCTAATGCTGCCCCTATTGATTCGACCTTAAAAAATTCCAGATTACTTGGTTCTTGTTTACCAAAAAAATTAACCCCAATCGATTCTAGCTTGTGAGTAATATGATTTGGACGAACATCTGAACCACTAACGCGAAAACCTTTTTGAGCAAGTATATATGCCAAAGCTGACATACCTATACCGCCTACACCAATGAAATGAAATGGTCTACCGTTAAATTCTACTGCATTTACCATCTTATTTTCCTCTGACACCACACCACACCGTTAACACTTTTAACACGCGAATCGTACCGTTGATTTACCTGTACTGATAATAACCCTGTATATTTTATTCCATATTTATATATTGAATTTGTTGCATTCGGTGAAACTTGTTCAAAAAGATTTTAACCCCGGATGGCATTTTTTCTCTTTCCAAACTATTATTATGTTTCTTCTGAGAATAAAAGCACAATCTGGAAATAAACAATTGTAAATCACAATACATCTTTATCAATTAGAAAAGGTAATTGTTTACAATATTACCTGATGAAAGTGAAAGAACATTTGCATTTAGATAAAATTCATATCTATGAATTTGATAAAAATGACTTTGACAGGAATACGAATAAAATACATTGCTTTTATGTAGTCGAAACAACTTTGTTTTAGTCTATAGAGCAAAAAGAGAATTTATCTATCCGAATCTTGATTAACTTATAACCTGCGCCATAATTAAGCGAAAATTTGGATATATATTTTGCTTCTTATAAACGACTAAAATCATAAAGCCTAGATTGTATTTCATTACAGATAGCAAGCAATTAATTTAATAATCTAATGCGACTATCAAGCAAGTCAAGAAATAGTTCTTTGTATCCAAATACAACCATCATCAAACTGCTGGTAATAGTATTTTTCTAACCAACATTGCGATCTTTAGGCGCTCGAAATAAACACAATTGTATAATTTGCCTTCGTCAGTTCTATTCTCAAGTGGTGTGAATATAACTCAATCCGACTCAATCCGCAAGCAACTAGAGCAACAACTGGACGTTCATGTGATTACCATGTGCTGGCAATTAATACATACCCCTTTAGAAAGAGTTTCGTCAAGTAATATTCGTAACTTACGCTTGAAATATTAGTTTATTTTTAGGCTTAGTTAGCCAAAAAGTTAAAACCTATATGGCTAATCTCGGTGTTCGCAGCAGCTAATCGGGATAATTTATCAAGTTTTTTTATGAATCTAACGCTGCATAGTTATTAATACTCCCCCCTTTGCGATATGATCGAGGTCATAAATAAGCACTGTTTAGACATAAATACAGAGGGCAAGACCTGTGGTTAGAGTTGCAATTAATGGTTTCGGTCGCATCGGACGTAACTTTATGCGCTGTTGGATGACGAGAGAAAATAGTAGCCTTGAAGTTGTTGCTATTAACGATACCTCAGACCCCAGAACCAATGCTCATTTGCTAACGTATGACACCATGCTTGGCAATTTAAAAAATGCTGACATTTCTGCCGATGATAATTCGATTACTGTAAACGGTAAAACAATAAAATGTGTATCTGACCGTAATCCAGAAAACTTGCCCTGGAAAGAGTGGGATATTGACCTTGTGATCGAATCCACAGGGGTGTTTGTCACTGAAGAAGGAGCAAGAAAGCATATTAAGGCTGGAGCTAAAAAGGTTGTAATTACCGCTCCTGGAAAGGGTGGTAACGTCGGAACTTTCGTAATGGGAGTAAATCATCAAGATTACGATCCTTCCAAGTATGACGTGGTTAGTAACGCTAGCTGTACCACTAACTGTTTGGCTCCTATAGCTAAAGTGTTGGACGAAAAGTTCGGTATCATCAAAGGTACTATGACTACCACTCACAGCTATACGGGAGATCAACGTTTACTTGATGCTTCTCACCGAGACGTGCGACGCGCAAGAGCGGCAGCAATGAATATTGTACCGACTTCTACTGGTGCAGCAAAAGCAGTAGCGTTAGTATTGCCATCGCTTAAAGGAAAACTCAATGGTGTCGCATTACGAGTTCCTACTCCCAACGTTTCGATGGTAGATTTCGTAGTCCAAGTTGAGAAACCTACTATTGCTGAAGAACTTAACCAAGCTTTCAAAAATGCTTCTGAAAACGAATTAAAAGGGTTTTTGGGTTATAGCGATTTACCTTTAGTTTCATCTGACTATAAAGGTAGCGATACTTCTTCGATTGTAGATGCCAGCCTAACGATGGTTATGGGTGGCGACATGGTTAAGGTTATGGCTTGGTACGACAACGAATGGGGTTACTCTCAGCGCGTTGTTGATTTAGCTGAATTGGTTGCTCAGAAGTGGAATCATTAAAAATTAGGAGTTAGGAGTTAGGAGTTATGAATTATGAGTTTTTAATTCAAAACTTTATAGCTCGTAACGAGTAGTTGTTAATTTGTAAAATGTTGAAATCCCCCACTTAAGTTTAAAACTTGGTCGGGGATTTTCTCGTTTCGATCGTGCAGTAACACTCGATCGCCATTGGTAATAGTTCCAATTACTGCTGCACTATTACCAAGTTTTTGTACTAATTCACTTGCCGCTGGTTGGGGTAAGCAAAGTAGTAACTCAAAATCTTCGCCACCATAGAGAGCATATTGTAAAGCAAGTTCGGGTGTCAGCCAATTTTCAAAAGCTTTATGTAAAGGAATCTCAGACGCTTCAATAACTGCACCAACTTGGCTGCATTGACAAACTTGTAAAATAGCATCTGCTAAACCGTCGCTGCTATCCATTCCACAAATATCAACGACGTTAAAGGAATCAACAATTTCCCAGAGAATTGGTAAAACATCCAAGCGCGGTTTTGGTCGTTGATGTGCTTTAATTAAAGCCTCTCGATCGTATGCGCTCAAATTTGTTTTTAAATCGGGATTTAGCAGTAATTCCAAACCTCCACGAGAAGCCCCATGACAGCCCGTAACGACAATTGCATCTTGCACCTTGGCTTGATGGCGACGAATAGTAAGCTGCTCAGAAACTTGTCCGAAAGCCGTAATCGCTACACTTATAACTGGCGATCGCACTATATCACCGCCAACAATCGGGGTATTATATTCTTGTAAGCATTCGGTCATTCCCTGGTATAAATTTTCTACCCAATCAACGGCAGTATCTCCAGGAAGTCCTAAGCCAACGGTAATACCTAACGGTGAAGCTCCCATTGCAGCAAGATCGGAAAGATTCGCAGCCGCCGCTCGCCAACCGACATCTGATGGAGATGTAGTATTTTCGCTGAAGTGAACTTTATCAATTAATACATCTGTAGTTACAACCAAAGATTTTTCGGCAGCCGTTGGTAATACTGCCCCATCATCTCCGATAATATCTGGAGGACAGAAGCGCTGCAATATTTTTAAAAGTCCTTGTTCGCCAATTTCTTTTATTTGCATGGAATTCAGTTATCAGTGAACAGTTATCAGTGAACAGTGAGCAGTGAAGACGGAGAGGGGGGAGAGGGGGTAGAAACTATTTTTAATTTTTAATTCATAACAACTAACTCATAATTCCTAATTCATAACTCATAACTCATAACTCCTAATTCATAGCAACCAACAACTAGCAACTAACAACTAGCAACTAACTTTTAACTCAAATGGTAAAACTGGTTTTAACGATAATTTTGCTGGTGTTATTGACTGCTTGCAGTTTTGGTACACCATCACCGAATAAGAATTTAGTCAAAAAGGCGATCGCTTTGTCAATGCAGGAAACGCAACAGCAGTTGAGCGAAAAGTTAAATTTGGATTTTCGCGAACTTGAAATCAATCATTTATCAATTAAGCAGCGGAAGCTGATGACGGTTGAGCATTTACCGGCTTTCCGAATCCAGGGAAGTTACGATTTAAATTTGAAATTGCCAAAGCGAAGTATAGAGCAACCACAAAAAATATTTGACATTTACCTACAGCTTCAAAAAGAAGGCAAAACCTGGAGATTACTACTTCCTCCAGGGAGTAACGAAGATAAATCGATTTGGCATAGCTATCTTGTGGAATAAGCTCTTTAAAATAGTTAAGAGTTAAGAGTTAGGAGTTAGGAGTTAGGAGTTAGGAGTTGCGAGAAGCGATCGGAGTTATTTTTCTCCTTGTCTCGTTGTCTCCTTGTCTCCCCATTCCCTACTCCCTACTCCCCACTCCCATCCCCCAACTTAATAATTTTTCATAGCACGCTGCATTTCACGCTGATCTTGACGTTTCTTAATGGTTTCTCGCTTGTCGTGGATTTTCTTACCTTTACCAAGGGCTATACTAATTTTTACCCAACCATTTTTTAAGTACATTTTTAAAGGTACTAAAGTCAAACCTTGCTGTTCGGTTTTTCCAATCAGCTTGCGAATTTCGTCGCGATGAAGTAGAAGTTTGCGAGTGCGACGGGGTTCATGATTGAAGTATTGTCCGCTAGCATTGTAGGGTGAAATATGTACGTTTAACAGCCACGCTTCATTGTCGCGAATTAGTGCATAGCCATCTTGAAGATTACTTCTACCTGCTTTAATGGACTTGACTTCGGTTCCCGTTAACTGAATTCCAGCTTCGTAAGTCTCCAGAATTTCGTATAAATAACGGGCTTGACGGTTGTCAGCCATTACTTTGAAACCTTGACTGTTTTTATCTTTGCTCATTGATGATTTTCTATGACTCCAATGTATTGAAATAGTTTTTGGACAATTATTAATTCTAATAGGTACTTAATATTCGTTATCGGGTTTTATCAAATATACAGTTCCATTTCAATACTGCTCGGTTAAGAGGAGATCCTCCCTAACCCTCCTTAAAAAGGAGGGAACTAAGCCCCCTTTTTAAGGGGGTTTGGGGGATCTAACGATTCCATTTAATTTCTTAACCGAGCAGTATTGACTTCTATTTTATTAATCTTAGACAACAAAACAGCATTTTCGCTTCATCTACTTATTCCACTTCCTCTGCTTCCTCTGCTATGGGAAGATTGTTGATAGATTACGACGAAATCTAAAAAAATTGATGTTGCATTATTAGATTCCATGTTCAACTTATTAAAATCTTCTTTGAAGAATAGTCTAATTACGTTGTTACTGGTAGCGGTATTTATAGGAACAAGTACAATTGGATGGACTTCCTCTAGTATTGCTGCTTTACCGGCAGGAAATGCTATTACCGATGGTAAAGCTTTATTACGGTATGCGCTGCCAATAGATAATGAACCAGTGCGGAAATTGCAGAAAAGCTTGGAAGATATTGCTACCCAATTAAGAGCAAATCGACGCTGGGGAGCTATTAAGAATGACTTGAAAACTGCTTCGCGCATTCTTAGTAAACCAGAGAAGATATTAGCAAGCGTTTCCGAAGAAAATCTTATTCAGGCTTCTGTTTGGATTAACGAACTGAAAACTGGTGTGGAAAAGCTGCAAGAAGTAGCGAAAACCAAGGATAAAGAAGAAACCTGGATCGAAAGAGCTAAGCTTTTGGATTTGGTAAGCAAGCTTGAAGAATCGATGGTGACGGGTTTTCCTTATGAAGTACCCGCAGAATACAGTAATTTACCTCAATTAAAAGGGCGTGCCACGGTAGATGTAAAAACTAGTCAAGGAGATGTTGAAGTTGTTTTAGATGGTTACAGCGCTCCTGTTACTGCTGGAAACTTTGTTGATTTGGTGCAACGTGGTTTTTACGATGGCTTAGAATTCTTGCGTGCTGAAGATTTTTATGTACTGCAAGCTGGAGATCCACCGGGTGAAGATGTAGGTTTTATCGATCCTAAAACAGGCGAATATCGCGCTATTCCGATGGAGGTGCTTGTCGAAGGCGATAAAGAGCCAATGTACGGTATTACTCTCGAAGAAGCTGGACTTTACACCGAAATGCCAGTTTTACCTTTCTCTGCTTATGGTGCAGTGGCAATGGCTCGTCCGGAAACAGAAGTTAACGGTGGCTCTTCCCAATTTTTCTTCTTTCTATTTGAACCCGAACTTACTCCTGCTGGACGAAACTTATTAGATGGACGTTATTCCGTCTTTGGTTATGTGACTGATGGCAAAGAAGTATTAGAGAAAATTAAGCAAGGGGACAAAATCGAATCAGCTAAAGTTACTCAAGGAATTGAGAATTTGGTAGAGCCGCAAAATGCATAGATAATACATTTTCAAGGCTTCGTTACGGTTTTTGTAACCGAGCAAATTTTACCGCAACCATGATGT
Organism: uncultured Rivularia sp.; assembly: GCA_964395005.1. Lineage (GTDB taxonomy): Bacteria > Cyanobacteriota > Cyanobacteriia > Cyanobacteriales > Nostocaceae > Rivularia. The sequence continues at coordinate 6,550 of CAYMZW010000004.1, read as the reverse complement.
AAGCGATTATTCGAGCAATGGTTGCGGTTTTTTTATGGAATTTCTGCTTCTGTCTGTGCCTACCTGCTTTTAAACGCAGAGAAAAAGGCACCTGCGTTGATAGAATTCTGGTGAGTTGTTTTATATTTCAGTATTTATATTTCAGTATTTATACCCCCGTTATTATTAGCTTTTAGAGACAAAAATATGAAAAGTGATTTTACCAATATATTTTTTATTTATGCGAACTGCCCTGCCAGCTTTTTCTTTACTACCTTTAGAAGACTTAATTGACTACACTCCACCAACTGTAGGAGTAGAAGCAACTATTTGGGATGCCATTGTATTAATGAATCAATATCAACCACCCTTACAATATGTCTTAGTTGTACAAAATTGGCAAAATGTAGGTTTATTTACATGGGAAAATTTGTTACAGGTTTTGAAGTCGGAAGTTGATTTAAAAAGCAGTAAAATCATTGAAGTCATGACAACTTCAATAACTAAACTTAAATATTCTCAGCTTCAAGATGTAAAATCGGTATTGCCTATTTTAAGTCAATTAAAAAAGCCGATAATAATTGAAGATGAACAAAAGCAGCTTATAGGTTATATTACACCTGAAACTATCTCTTGCTTATTACTTAATGATTATCAATTAAAAATAGCCGATGCAGAAAAGTTTAGCAATAAAAATCAACAAATTACATCCTCAACAACAGAAGAGCAAAATGAAGAGTTAGAAACTTTATTGTACTTTCGACAAGCTATAGCAAGCAGCAGTAAAGGGATTATCATCACAGACATAACAGGCAATGCAATTTATGCTAATCCAAGCTTTATTAAAATTATTAAATGTACCTGTGAAGAGTTAAATGCATTGGGAGGATTATCATTTCTATGCAAGGATAAAGCAGAATATCAGCAAATGTTAGTAAGAATCAAAGAAGGAAATTCGTGGTGTAATGAATTAGAAATCAAAGATTATGAACAAGATATTCTCCATCTTAATATAAAGATCGATCCAATAAAAGATGTCATCGGTAAACCTATTGGCATAATAGGCATTTTTACGAATATAACCGAAGAAGTAAAAACACAAGAAGCTTTACAATTACAAAATAGAGCTTTTAATGCTAGCAAAAATGGCATAATGATTTTTGACGCTAGATTAGCTTCTAAACCAATTGTTTATGCTAATTCAGAATTTGAACGCATTTGTAATGATAGTATATTACATCCATTAGAGTTCAAAAATATTTTTGTTAAATGTGTTAGGGATGAAATAAATAAACTACCAAAATCAGAATATTACTCTTCTTCAAAGCACTACAATATAGACTTCTGTAATTATTGTAAAGACGGTAGGGAGCTTTGGTATCAATTTAGTGTTTCACCAGTTTATAATCGGCAAAGGAAGATAACTCATTATATCTGTATCCAAAGTAACATTACGAAGCATAAGCAGATAGAAATGTCGCTATTAACAGCACAAGAAAAATTACAACAAGCTTTAGAAAGAGAAAAAGAACTTAATGAACTTAAATCTCGCTTTGTTTCCATGACTTCTCATGAATTTCGTACTCCTTTAAGTACTATTCTTTCTTCATCAGAGTTGCTGGAAAACTATCGTCATAAATGGGACGAACAAAAGCAGCTAAAGCATTTTAATAGAATTAAAACAGCAGTCAATCACATGATTAATTTATTGAATGATGTGTTGTTTTTCGGTAAATTTGAAGCAGAAAAATTTGATTGTAATCCAACAGATTTAGAAATAGTAGAATTCAGCCAACAATTAGTAGAAGACGTGCTAATTAATCAGCAAAGCAAATTAACCGATCGAGTAAATGTTAATATTAATTTTATAACTGAAAACACTACATTAATCAGCAAGATTGACGAAAAACCTTTAAGACATATTTTGAATAACTTACTTTCAAATGCAATTAAATACTCTAAGCCTGGAACTTCGGTTAACTTTACTTTGTATTCTCAAAACAAACAGGCAATATTTGAAATCAAAGATGAAGGTATAGGTATTCCTTCAGAAGATTTACCATCTTTATTCGATTCTTTTTATAGATGTAAAAATGTCGGTAATATTCAAGGTACAGGATTAGGATTATCGATTGTAAAAAAGTGTGTAGATATGCTTAAAGGTCAAATTAGCGTTACAAGCGAACTTGGAGTAGGCACAAAGTTTACAGTTTCAATTCCGTTGAAAGGTTGCTGTTAAGATATATAAAACTAGGCATAATTTAGATAATCATCACAATATTATTCAAAAACAAATCTCTGATTTTTCAGTATTAATACTATGGCAACATGGAAAAATAATGAAATACAAATACAGATAGGAATATCCAAAAAATATAATTGCAAAATAAAATATTGTGTTTTAATGCATTAGCTATTTATTTATTTTGAGTATAGAAAATTATCTGAGAAGCTATTACTCAAAAAAATATCAGTAATTAAATAATCCAAAACTAATTAAGATTAAATTTGACAGCTATGACTAAAATATTAGTGATTGAAGACGAAAATTCAGTACGCGAAAATATATTAGATTTACTAGAAGCCGAAAATTTTGAAACTCTGGGTGCGGCTAACGGAAAAATTGGAGTAGATTTAGCAGTTTCTCAAGTTCCCGATTTAATTTTATGCGACTTGATGATGCCAAAGATGGATGGTTATGAAGTCTTGAAGGAGCTAAATTTACAAGCAAATACAGCAACTATTCCATTTATATTTTTAACAGCTAGAACTGCTAAAGCAGATGTACGTCAAGGCATGAACTTGGGTGCTGATGACTATCTTACTAAACCATTTAGCCGTTCCGAACTGTTGAACGCAATAATGAGTCGATTAGAAAAGCAAATAGAAGATATAAAATATCTATCTAAAAGCAATCAAAATTCTGCTAGATTTATACCAGAACTTCAGATTATTAAAAGTAGTTTACTTAAAACTTTAGCACAAAGAAAATTACAAGAATTTCAAGTTCATTATCAACCAATTGTTGATACTAGCTCTGGTTTAATTTTAGGTGCTGAAAGTTTAATTCGCTGGCAAAGTTCAGAATTAGGTTTAATCTCTCCTGCTGAATTAATTCCTCTAGCCGAATCAACGGGTTTAATTATTCCAATTGGAGAATGGTTAATCCACAGTGTCTGTAACCAAACGAAAATATGGCATAATGCTGGTTATAAAGATTTTTATGCTACTATCAATATCTCAGTCAATCAATTAATCCAGCCGGATTTCGTTGCAAAATTACTTAAATCGTTGGCAGAAAATAATTTGGCACCGTCTTCCCTGGAACTAGAAGTCACAGAAAAGATAATTGAAAGCGATGTAAATACAGCAGTCAATAGAATGCAGGAATTGAGATCGCACGGGCTGAAACTTTCAATTGATGATTTTGGTACTGGAAATTCCTCTCTGATTTACTTAAAGCAACTGCCCATAGATACCTTAAAAATAGACCATTACTTTATCCATAATATTGATAAAGATAGACAAAAGTTAGCAATAACTAAGGGCATTATTGAAATGGCTCACAACCTCAACCTACAAGTAGTTGCTGAAGGTGTAGAAACTAAACCAGAATTAAATATTGTTAGAAGACTTAAATGCGATAAAACACAAGGTTATTTGTTGAGTCATCCTTTACCAGTAGCGGAGTTTGAAAAATTATTAGTTAAGAATATGTGTTTGATAGCGTAAATATCTACAAATCCATGTTTTATGTAAGGGTGCGGCCCAGGGGGGATCTAAACGCCCCCAAATAGTTAATTTATTGTTGCGGTTTGCCGTGAGTCAAGGAAACTTTGTCAGTTTCCGGAGTCAAAGAAGGTACACAGAGAAGTAGACTACCATGAAGAAATATAAAGTTTATTCCGATTCTACTTGACATTTCTCCATCATATAGTTTGAGCAAAGCTTCAGAGTTTTATTAAATTCTGAAGCTTTTCTATATTGGTAGAAAAATTTGGTTTTATGTGAAAATCAATACTATATTATTACACTATTTTAAGTTGAAGGGCTGTATAAAACTTAATACTAATCATCTTGTCGATGTAATATAAAGCCACTGTTAAGTAATCTCACCTAAAAGTAAATTTTTAGCAAAATCAAAGCTTTACCAGGTTTATGTTTGAAAAAATATGTAATTGTATATTTGATTTAACCAAAAGATTTTATACACATATAGCTTTGGATAATCGTTAAGGTTTGCGTATTTCTATGCCGTAATTCTGAGTAAAATATGTATAAAAAAATTGTCTACAAGATTCGGAACGAAGTATCGCTCAATACTCGTCAACTTCCGTTTTTGTGTACTCAAGGTGAGCTTAACTATCAAATTGCACGGAAAAGACATTTTGAAAATTTACCAGTTATTTCGGATTATGAACAAAATTTGATAGATACATTGAGATCTGAAGGAGTTGCCATGACTTCATTGCAAGCTCTATCTATTCCTTCTACCGAAATAATGCTTGAAGCAGCCAACAACTTAAAACCAAAAATACCCCAAAGCATTTCTCAAAATAAAAATGAGTTTGTAGTTCATGCAACTCCACAACAAATTTTAGAACATAAAGAAATTTTTCTTTGGGGTTTACAACAACGTTTAATCAATATAATTGAGAACTATATAGGCTTGCCAGTGGCTTATCATGGAGCATACTTCCGTAGAGATAATACTAACCCGGTTCAAATCAAGTCAAGACTATGGCATATAGATCCCGAAGATAGAAAAGTCTTGAAAGTAGTGATTTATCTGAATGATGTTTCGGAGAATAACGGACCTTTTGAATATATTCCCCTACCTTTTAATTCTGAAATAATTTCTGCTTTAAAATACACGCATGGTTATATTCAAGATAAAACAATGGAGAAATTAATATCTCCATCGCATTTTAAATGCTGTCCCGGAATTGCTGGAACAGTTATTTTAGCTGCTACTGGTAACATATTTCATAGAGGTAAAATACCTGTATCTTCAGATAGGTATTCGTTATTTTTTGATTACACCTCTAGAAAACCAATAGTGCATAATCATTACGGTGCCTCTTTCCTTAGTGATAAAGAATTGCAGCTGTTAACAAAAAATCTTAACCCTTCACAAAGAGAGTGTGTTTTTTGGAAAGATCATTTTTGGTAAATGTTTAATTTAGGGAATAGGGAATAGGGAGTAGGGAGTAGGGAATGGGGAATAGGTATGTTTTCATAATTTAAATACGCTTTTTTCCGTAAAATAGCTGCCGACAGAATTGAAGGTTAGTAAAATAGAATGTAATTTTTACTTATTTAACTTATGAAGCTATGGGAGATAATCAGTAACTAAAAGTAAAATAATAGTGCGATTCCAGCAATAGAAATAACAACTCCTAAAATCGCTCTAATACTAACTTTTTCTCCCATCCAAATTGCAAAGGGGATAACGAAAATTGGACTAGTTTGTAAAAGCGTAGAAGCAATTCCTACAGATGTAAATTTAATTGCTGTTTGTTGCAGCCAAATTCCTAAATAAGTTCCACAAAAAGCTGCAAAGACAGTTCCTGCAATTACTCTCGAATGGAGCAAGTTACTTAATCGGAAAGTATTTTGTTGTCTAAATAATGCCCATATCAGCAGAATGAAAATCCCAGCACTCAATCTTAATAAAGCTGCCCATAAAGGACTAATTTGAGTATCCGCGATCGCACTTCGAGAAAGTACCGCACCAACAGCGCCAGCTATAGCCGTCAACAACCCAAAAACTATACCTCGTCTGAATTCTGCTGTTGAAATATGTTTGACATCTGTAGTACGCTCTGTTACCACCCAAGCCACACCAAATATTGTCAGCAAGATACCGCAGCTAGCCAAAACATTTAACTCTTCTTGTAGAAAAATCAGCGCTAAAACTGCTGTAATCGGTGAAGTTAAGGTTTGCATCAGTAATGCTCGACGTGCGCCCAAAGTATTTATAGTCGTAAAGAATGCCGTATCGCCTAAACTTATACCAATTACACCGCTCAACAGTAACAAACACATTGGTAAAGTCGCGATTGAAGGAAATAACTCCCCAGTTACAAGAATCGTGAACACAAAAAGCGCGATCGCAATTATTCCTTTGATCAGATTTAACTGTAAAGGTGGAATACGCGCACCTAATTTACCATAAACTACAGACGCTATAGCCCACAGACAAGCAGCAAACAGAGCCGCGATTTCCCCGATAAAATCTGTCATTACAAATATTAAGAAATATTAAAAAGAGTAATTAACCCTTTTCAACTAGTGAAAAACTTTAATATTTTAATATAAATAGCGTTATTAAAATTAGCACTCTATGAAGCTGTCTGCTAATTTTCTACAAGATAAATATTAGCACTCTCGATTATCAACTGCTAACTTTATCCGAGCGTGATTTTAGCACTTTATGTTATATATTACTAGCTTTTTCAAATAAAAATAAAAATATTAATTTAGGTTGTATTTAATAATTTATGCGTCATAAGACGCTAAAACATATCTTTAAAAATCAAAAGTTTTTCACAACCTGGAGGAATCCGAT
>CAYMZW010000003.1:37387-68233 GCA_964395005.1 uncultured Rivularia sp. | reverse complement strand
CAAAGATGATCCAGATACCCTACCAATATTGAAACAACGCGCTCAAACTGATGAAGATTCGGGTGTGCGAGGTGCTGCGGTAGAAGAATTAACTCAACAATGGCAAAACGAACCCGGAATGTTTAAATTTTTCTACGATATTGCAGTTAATGATTCATTCAAGCGCAGTGATGATGAATTTGCTGAGCTTGAAAGTAACCCCCGTCAAACCGCATTAAAACTAATTCTCAAACATTATCCCAACCATTCCCAAACCTTACCCCTGTTGCAAGATAGAGCAGAAAACGATCCCGATGAAAAATTAAGGAAATGGGCTAAAAAAATAATTGATTCTAAGTGTGATTAACTATGTGTTGGGTTTCTACCATCTCTCCTTAACCTCTTCCCTCCGCCCTCCTCCGCGCTTACCTCCGCGTTACTCTGCGTTAAAAAAACAAATCTTGACAATCACCAACAAATTTAGTACAAATGCACTAAATACTTCTTATATTAAACCCAATATTATTAAAGGAGGAATAATTAGTGCAATCCATCCAGCCAGAAACTCAACAAAGAATCGAAGAACTACGAAAACTCTTAATCCAAGCCAGTTACGCTTACTACGTCCTCGACAATCCCACCATAGAAGACGCAGTTTACGATAAATTGTACCGCGAATTGCAGGATTTAGAAACACAATACCCACAATTAATAACCCCCGATAGCCCAACCCAGCGAGTTGGTGAAAAACCCGCAACTGGCTTCACTTCAGTACCTCATAATATTCCGCTGTACAGTTTAGAAAATGCTTTCGATGTTGATGAATTAAAATCCTGGGATGAAAGATGGCGCAGAAATGCACCTCCTCAACAAGATGTAGATTATGTCTGCGAGTTGAAGATTGATGGTAATGCTTTAGCGCTAACCTACGAAAACGGTATTTTGGTAAGAGGTGTGACTCGCGGCGATGGAGTGAGCGGGGAAGATATTACCCAAAATGTGCGGACAATTCGTTCGATTCCTTTAAGATTAAATTTGGATGAGATTGAAATTGAAAATAAAGATGCTTTACAAAGTATAGAAGTGCGTGGTGAAGCGTTTTTACCTTTGGATGTATTTGAAAAGATTAATCAAGAAAGATTATCATCTGGAGAAAATCAATTTGCTAATCCCCGGAATGCAACTGCTGGTACTCTCCGACAGTTAGATGCTCGTAAAGTTGATAAAAGACGTTTGGATTTCTTTGCTTATACCTTGCAAATTCCCGGTATGGATGATGCGAGTATTGCTAATAATCAATGGGAAGCTTTAGAGTTATTGCAAAAAATGGGCTTTAAGGTAAACCCAAATAAACAACTTTGTCATTCCTTGGATGAAGTTGCCGATTATTATCAGCATTGGGATACAGAGCGGTTAAATTTAGCTTATATGACCGATGGTGTTGTAGTAAAGCTCAATTCACTTTTATTGCAGCAAGAATTGGGTTTTACAAATAAATATCCCCGCTGGGCAGTGGCGCTCAAATACGCAGCAGAAGAAGCACCAACTCGCGTTGAGCGTATATCCGTAAATGTCGGTAGAACCGGCGCACTGACTCCCTTAGCGGAAATGCAGCCCGTTCAGCTTGCCGGAACTACGGTATCGAGAGCTACACTACATAATGGCGATCGCATCACTCAATTAGACATCCGCGTCGGCGATACTGTCATCGTGCGTAAAGCTGGGGAAATCATTCCAGAAGTGTTGCGAGTAATCAAAGAATTACGCCCTGAAAACACCGTACCTTTTGAAATGCCGACTCACTGCCCAGTTTGCGGGCAAGCTGTTGTTAGAGAAAAAGGTGAAGCTGTGACGAGATGCGTAAATACTTCCTGTGCTGCAATATTAAAAGGTGCGATCGAGCATTGGGTAAGTCGCAACGCTTTGGATATTCGCGGCATGGGTGAGAAAGTAGTGCATCAATTGGTAGATAAGAATTTAGTTAAATCTGTAGCCGATTTATACGAATTGAATGCAGAGACTTTAGCGAATTTAGATAGAATGGGGCAAAAATCGGCTCAGAAGTTGATAGATGCTATCGAAAAATCGAAAAGTAAACCTTGGGCGCGGGTATTATATGGTTTAGGAATCCGTCATGTAGGAAGCACCATCGCTCAAACTGTAACGGAAAAGTTTGATAGCGTAGAAAAATTAGCAGCAGCCAAAGTTACAGATATCGAAGCTATTTATGGAATAGGTGTAGAAATCGCCGAAAGTATTGATAAATGGTTTCGGATTGAAGCCAATCAAGAGTTAATTAAAAGGTTAAAAAATCAGGGATTGCAATTTATAGAAAAGCAACCAGCAGCTTCACAAGTAAATCAAAAATTAGCTGGTAAAACCTTTGTGGTGACGGGAACATTACCAAGTTTATCGCGAGATGAAGCCAAAGAATTAATTCAGAAATTTGCCGGTAAAGTATCGAATTCAATTAGTAAAAACACAGATTATTTAGTAGTAGGAGAAAACGCCGGATCTAAGTTAGATAAAGCCGAAAAATTGGGCATTACTCAATTGAGTGAAGAAGAATTGTTAGAAATGGTTAAACAGTGAGCAGTTAGTACCACCGGAGTTAACCAACAATTATCCGTGGAATCAGTGTAATCCATTTAATCAGTGTTCGGAGCTATTCCGGCTGCATAATCGCGTCGCATCAACCCAATAAAAGATTAGAGCAGAAGCACGACTACCGTACATTCACGGAAAAAATAAAATTATTTTCCAAAATCTTTCCGAAAATAGGATTGCTGTGGTGAAGCTTAAATTACAAACAAATTGTTAATCATTTTATTTAACTTCGGAGTGAAAAAGAAAACTATGACTGCTTTCAACCATCCACAAGAACAAAACTACCAACAGCCAGAAGCAAATAATCACTTACAACAACAATCAAAAAACATGAATAAAGAGAAAAAAAGCATCTTTGGCAGCAAAACTTTCTGGGGAGTTATTTTTACTTCAACCGCAGCGATCGCGCCAATTATCGGAAACAATGTCGATACAATTGTGCAAGGAAAAGGAACTGTAGACTACGGTAAAGATGCTGCCCAAATAGTAGTAATTGTTTGCGGTGCAGCAGCTTCAATTGTTGGTAGAGTCGAAGCAAAATCGCCTATTTATACTCCTAAATGGATGCCGGGGCCAAGCGATACAGACTTTGATGATGAGGAGATAAGTTAATTTATGGTGAATAAAATTGTGATTTATTTTAATTCAGGTTGCATCTTAGATACTAAAAGAAGAAGGGCTAAAGCCCTTACTACGAACTAAATACGAACTAATTACGAACTAATTACTAACTATTTCAGCATTATCTATAGCTTTACCAGTACAGGTTTTTTGATTCCATAAATAAGCACCAATTCCGACAATAAAGTTAGAAATACAAGCAGCGCCAAAAATTCCGTAAACTCCGTAAAGCTTTCCGCCAAAATACGCTAAGGGAATATAAAGTACAAACATCCGCACTACCGTCATGATTACCGAAGGTATCGGTTTTCCCAAAGCATTAAAAGCAGAGCTAGAAACATAAATAATTCCCGCACCGGCATAGCTAATAGGTACAATCCATAGATACCTAGAAGCAATTGCAACGATATCAGGATTTGGATTAAAGAAAGCAACTAAAGTTGGCGCGGTAACAGCTAAAACTGCTGCCATCAATAAACCCCAAAACAAACAAAAAATAAAACTTAACTGCAAAGCTTTAGCAACCCTTGCATACTTCTTCGCACCCCAATTTTGCCCGACAAAAGGCGCAATTGAAGAAGATAATGCCATCACAGTAATCAATGCAAACGATTCTATCCGCGATGCAACCCCAAAAGCAGCAACAGCTTCAGCACCAAAACCTGCCAAAAGACTTGTAATTACACCAATCGAAATCGGATTAATCATACTGCTAGCCGCAGCAGGCAAACCCACATATAAAATATCTTTCCAGCACCACAGCGTATCTTTAATAGTTGGCAACTTTAAATACAGCATTTTTTCTTTGAAGTGCAGTACAAATAAAGCAGCAATCAAAGTAGTACCTCTAGAAACTACCGTCGCTATTGCTGCACCCTGCAATTCAAGACGAGGAAAACCGCCTATTCCCAGAATTAGTAAAGGATCTAAAGCTATATTTACTGCTGCTGCAAATATCATAACCAAACTTGGCGTTAGGGTATTACCAGAAGCGCGAATCGCACTATTACCTACCATCGGCACTACCAGAAACACCATACCAAAGTACCAAATCTGCATATACTCGCGCACAAACGGCAGTATATCAGGAGTCGCACCCAAAGCAGTAAACAAAGGATCGATAGTTAATAAACCTATAATCACAAAAATTGCAACCGCAGTTACCGCCAAAGTCAGACTATTAGTAGTGAACTTTTTTACACGTTGGCGATCGCCCTCTCCAATAGCGCGAGAAATCACCGAAGAAGCCCCCACACCCAAACCCATCGACAAACTACCCAGAGTCATCACCACCGGAAACGTAAAACTCATCGCCGCCAAAGGCTTCGTTCCCAACTGCCCCACAAAATATGTATCTACCAAATTAAAAGCAATAATCGCAAATACACCCCAAATCATCGGTATGGTTAATTTCACCAACGTAGAGCTGACATTGCCTTGGGTTAATTGTTGTTTCATAAATAAATGTTAGTTGATAGTTGTTAGTTGATAGTTGATAGTTGGTAATTGGTAATTGATAATTGGTAATTGATAATTGGTAATTGATAATTGGTAATTGGTAATTGGGCATGGGAAATTAACTTTTAAAACTCCTAACTCCTAACTCCTAACTCCTAACTCTTAACTCTTAACTCCTCGTAATTCACAATTTAAAAAAGCATGAATATATTCCTCATAGCCTTTGGATGGGCTATTGCTCTTAGTATTGGTAGTTTTTTTCTGTTTTTATCCAATCTGTCACACCATCTCATACCTAGTGATGTTATGTCAGAGTTTACCCGGTATGGTACAACTATTGGTTCTATCGGAGGTTTGACTATTGGTATAGTGTTGATGTGGAATAAAACCGCCATCAAATCATCTCATGTTGCTCTCTTAACGTTTATTTGGGGAGCAAGTTTTTTGTGTGGTTTAACTATAGGTTGGGAATTTTTTATAGTTGATGCCTCAAGCCCAATTTTTAGTAAAGGTATGATTGTCGGCATGAGTATAGGTGGTACTTTCGGCGGTTTTTTTACGGCTTTGCTATTACACCACCACCAACTATTAAATGATTGGAAAAATATTTCCCTTGTCACCATCGGCTGGTTTTTAGCACTATTTGACGGTAGCTCTTTTATCTTCGGCTTCAACTTTATAGGCATTCCCATAATATTTTCTTTCGCCATTATTATCAGCGGTATGATTATCGGTACAATTGGTGGCACTACTATGTTTTGGCGAATGAGGTAAAAGAGTTAGGAGTTAGGAGTTAGGAGTTAGGAGTTAGGAGTTAGGAGTTAGGAGTTATGAGTAGCAGCTTAATTAATTATCCTTCCCCCTCTACCCCCTCCCTACTCCCTGCTGCCTACTCCCTGCTCCCAGTTATGTAGTATTTTTGTAATATGAATAATAAGATTAAATATTATGAATTCGGAATTTGAATACGGTAGCATTACCAATTCAGAGGATGTGCAAAGATTTGGAAGCATTTTAGAGCAATGTTTTTTAGCTTCTCCAGGTGAAGAGGAAGGTTGGCTGAAGCGGATGGGTGTGGAAAATATACGTTTAATCCGCGAGGAAAAACAAGTTGTTGGTGGATTGGTAGTTATTCCGATGGGGCAGTGGTGGGGTGGCGAAAGCGTTTCGATGACGGGGATTGCTGGGGTTGGTGTTGCTCCGGAGTCTCGCGGTAGTGGTGCGGCGTTGAGTTTAATGCAGCAAGCTGTTAAAGAACTTTATAAGAAAGATGTGCCGATTTCGGTACTTTATCCGGCAACTCAACGGCTTTATCGCAAAGCGGGTTACGAGCAAGGAGGTAGTTTTTGCAGTTGGGAAATTGCAGCGCAGAGTATTCAAATTAAAAAACAACCTTTACCGATAAAATCTGTTCCCTTAGATTCAGACATTTTTTACCAACTATATGCAAAGCAGGGAAAAAATATAAATGGATATTTAAACCGGAATCAAACTATCTGGAATCGAATCATCTTTCCGAGTGAGAAAGAAGTTTTTTATGGTTATATTATTGGCTCGATAGAAAAACCAGAAGGTTATATTATAATCAGCCAGTACTCGGTAGATAATGACAATATTTTAAGCGTAGTTGATTGGGTAGTTTTGACAAAAGCAGCCGCACAAAGTTTTTGGTCATTTCTGAGCAATCATCGCTCTCAAATAGATAAAATACGCTGGCGCAGTAGTGCTATTGATAATTTAACTATAGTATTACCAGAGCAAACAGCTAAAAATAGGTTTATCAATCGCTGGATGCTGCGAATTATAAATGTAGAGAAAGCATTATCAACACGCGGTTATCCTTCAGAAATTGAAACAGAATTGCATTTAGATATAGAAGATGATTTGATAGCAGAAAACAACGGTAAATTTATTTTATCAATTGCCAACGGCAGCGGAAATATCACCAAAGGCGGCAAGGGTAACTTCAGGTTAGATATCAAAGGATTAGCAACTTTATATACGGGATTATTTACTCCCCAACAATTGCAGCTTGCAGGGATTGAAGCGACAGAAAAAGTAATTTCCACCGCTACGCAGATATTTGCAGGTAGCTCTCCTTGGATGATGGACTTTTTTTGATGGGGAGAGGGGGGAGAGGGGGAGATGGGGAGAGGGGGAGACAAGGGGAAATTTAAAACTCCATACTTACTAATTACTACTCATTACTCACTACTTACTACTCACTCCTAACTCCGCGCCTCCATCCGTTACCAAACTGCATCCTTTTCCTAACTCCTAATTCCTAATTCCTAACTCCTAATTCCTAACTCCTAATTCCTAATTCCTAACTCCTAACTCCTAACTCCTAATTCCTAACTCCTAACTCCTAGCTCCCAACTATCTTTCCCGCACTCTACCTTTATAATTAATAGTCTGCTTTTTGGAGCGTTTACCTAAAGAGCGAATTGCTGAGACTTTGATGCGAATTTTTGTGCCTACTTGTAATCCTTCTTGGGGAATTGGTAGTTTACCTAAAGCTAAAATAAAGCGGTTGTAGTCTTGGGTTACGAATTCGGGGGGAATGTCGGCTTCGTATTCTCCTCCGTTGTCGCCTCTGATTTCGTATTCTACCCGAAACCGAGTTTTGATAACATCTGATTTGCGAGCTAAATCTACTAAACTTAATTTCAAATCTTCACCGCTGCCTACAAAGTCGGCTACCGCTAATTCGGTAACTTGTTTTTCGGGAATTGCATTGTTAACTACTAATTTTGTTAAATCGCCTTCTTGCTTTTTACTAATGTCAAGCCACAATTTTTTAGGAAAATCAACTTCGATTTTACCGTCGTTGTTTAAATTCAATTTGAGATTGGCTTTACTAAAATTACTTATAGGCTGTTTTTCTCGCCAAACTACCTGAAAATCTCTTTCTATCCGCTTATCAAATTCGCGATATTTATCCGCAATTACCGAGCCGGGAGCAAGTAAAGAAACGGCACCATTACGAGCAATCCAACGATTTTTTGATAAACGAATTGATTTATTTTGTAATTCTAAAAAATTTAATTCTGTTTGAGGATTATCTGGAGCAAGCTGTGTTTTACCTTTAACTAAACTCAAAACTCCTAAACTTCCTCGTTTTCCATCTTTAGCATCGTAACCGTCACGCCCATTGCTACCGCTGTAACATCTATACTTACGCTTTTTACACTTATAATTGTCGGTGCCTTTTTTACCAGTACAGGATTCAACAGTCCAACTGCGACGGTGACATCTGCAACCGATGGCACCATCACCACCGCGCCCGCCGCGCCCGCCTTCTCCCCCGAGACTGCGTACTAAAATACTTTTTAAATCGGCAATATTATTGTAGTAAACACTTAAGTTACCACCGCTTCCACCGTTACCACCGCTACCAGCATCGCCACCTTTTCCACCATCCGGTGCGTGTATATCGCGCTTTAATTTACCCTTGCCCGAGCCATATCTACGACAATAGGGGCGATCGCCATCTTCACCATCCTCGCCATCTCCACCATCTCTACCCGACAAATCCAGACTTACAGGAGAGCCATCGGCAAATACGGTAGCATCTCTGCCGCTGCTGCCACTTCTACCACTGCGCCCATCTCTGCCATCGCTGCCATCGCGATCGCCGTATCTTCGATAGTTATCTCGTCTGTAATCTCTAGCTATTTTCCCGGAGCTTTCCAGACATAAAAGTGTATCAAATTCAGAAGCAGAAGCAGGCAAGCCGTTAACTAATAAGCTAACTGTAAGTAAAAATGATAACCTTTTCAAAACAAGTTTTAACATTTTTAGATTGATTTATTATTTAATAGAGAATAATTTAAGCTGCTACGTGCGAGGTTTATTTTCCGAAATTTACGAGAAAAATTAAAGTCAAAATTATACTTTTATGATGAAGAAAACTGTAATGCAGGATTATTAGGAATCTATTAATTACATAGGTGTAGGGAGTAGGGAGTAGGGAGTAGGGAGTAGGGAGTAGGGAGTAGGGAGTAGGGAATGGGAAACAGGGAACAGAAAGTTAGTTGGTTTGCCGATTTAATATGATATGTAATTACACCTAGTCACATAAGACTTGAAAATTAAAATTTAGTGCCTAATTGAAATTAAAATTTTTTTAATAAACTTTGCGTAATTATTACAAACTTCTGTGTATTTCTAATTACGATATACTTTATAACCAAAAAGAGATAAGGCTAAGTGTGATGCAACTACCATCATCTGAAAACAGCAAATCCTCTGATGAATTACAACAAGAAGTTGAACAACTTTCTGATATTGCTAGTAATATAGCTATCGACAGCGAAATGCAAGCTAAGATACAAAGTTTGCTGGCTCAGATTAAAACGAGTTTGCAACAGCAACAATTGAGTATCGAAATGCAGCGAGAGCTTGCGAGATTGCTAAGTTTGATATCTACATTAGATTATCGCAATCCGGAACAAATTTATATTTTGGATTTAGCTATTTCGATTCTGCTGGAAAATAAAGAAGATGTAATTCAAAACGATACAAATTCAAACTTTCCTAAAAAAGTATCTGATAAAAGTTCTAGAAACCTAGTTTTTATCCAAGAAGCGCGACGACAGATAGCAATTCAATCGCGGGAATATCCAAATCCTTTCAGCGCGATTATTAAAGGTACCGGAGGTGCTTATAATCGATTACTTTCGGGTTTAAGTTGGTTTTTTATCATCTTTGTAATTTGCCCTCTTCTTGGAGTTGGGTTAACGTTTGTTACTTTGAATTTTTTGGGTGCTAGAAAAGAAGTTGCTGAGAATAATCGTATTACACAACTGAGAGAAGAAGTAGAAACTAAAGAAGGGCAACTAAAAACAACTAATGACATTGCGAATGCACTTCAAGTTCGATTAAGTAAAGTAAATAGCGAATTTGAAACAGTAAATCCTCAATTAGATTCTATTACCAAACAACTTTCTGGGGAAGTAAATGATAATGCTCAAGTTATTCCTCAAATTAAAGAAATAAGAAATAAATTTATAAATATTCAGACAAACATCGATAATGAATTAAAAAGCGTTAACAATCAGCAAAGACAATCAATTCTGGATGAAATGAAATCTAAAAAAGATAATCCAGAAAGTGTTCAAGCTGCATTCGATGGATCGAATTCTGAACTTGAAACACAATCAAAAAAAGATTTGGAAAAAGATGATAATCAACTAATTTCATTTACAGACTGGTTTGTTAAACAAGATTTATTCTTTATTTCTCTAGCAGTTTCAATGGGTGCTTTAGGAAGTGCTATTAGCGTCATTGTACGTGCAAATAAATTTATCAAACAAGGAAAAGAAGGACAATCTGACTTATTTTTCACCGGCTTTTTCCGTCCGATTGTCGGTATGTCTTTTGCTATTTTTGCAGTCGCATTAATTGAATCTGGGATATTTTCCGGTATATTTAGAATTGCCGAGCGCGAAAATCGTAACGTCTACCTTTATATGGCGATCGCTTTTGTTGCTGGTTTCAGCGAAAGACTAGTTGAAGACGTAGTTTTGAAAACCGAAAATACATTAACCGGCTTTTCCTCGCGCTCTGATAAACCGGAAAAATAATTGTTAATTGTTCATTGTTAATTTATTTACTCATTATTCACGACAGAATCATCTTCAATATCTGGATTTGTCGGATTAACTTTTACATAAGCAAGATTACTTTCTAATTCTTTATTTTCTATATTCCCATTTTCCAACTTCCAGTTATTAAGAACATCTTTGACCAAAATTTCTTGGATAAAGGTTTGTAGCACAAGTACTAAAGGAATTGCTAGGAATAAACCTAAGAAACCAAAGAAATTTGCAAAAACTACTACTGCAAGTAAAGTTACTACTGGCAATAAAGAGACTTGTGACTTCATTACTAAAGGTACAACAACTAAACTTTCAACCTGTTGAATACCGAAATATATTGCAACTACAGCAAGAGCTTTCCAAGGAGCATCAAGTAGCGCTAATAATAACGGTGGAATCAAACTTAAAGTAGGGCCAACATTAGGAATAAATTCCAAGAAACCAGCTATAATTGCATTAATTAAAGGTAGTCTCACGCCTAAAATTAATAAACCAATATAGCTCAAACCACCAATAAGAAACATAGTTAGTAGCGTACCTTTGATCCAACCTACTAAGTAGTTTTCGCATTTGCATAAAATCTCGTCCATGCGACGACGATAAAAGGCTGGAAAAAGTAATATAAAGCCGCTTCGATAGGGTATAGGATCTATCAAAAGCATTACAGTTAAAACAAAAAATAGTAAAGAGTTTAAAACAATATTAAATGATTGACTGAGGACAGTAAATACGTTTCCTGAAAGAGCACCTAACCAAGTTTGTAAGTTTTCAGTAAGATATCCTAAACCTTGAATTTGATCTAAAACTGGTTCGGGAATCACGTTCAAAAGCCAGTTATTCCATACTCTAACTTGATCTAAAATTTTTGGTACTATAAAAGTAAATTCGCGCAACTGTTCAACAATTCTTGGAGCAATCAGCGCGAAAAATCCCGACACCATTGTAAGCATTAAAAGAACTGATATTCCAACTGCAATTCCCCGCTGAATACGCAATTTTTGCAAAGCTTTAACAATTTGATTTAAAGCAGTTGCTAAAATTATCGCAGCAAAAACTATCAATAACACTTGCCTAATTTGCCACAAGATATATACTGATACGACAAAAACAAAAAAGCCAATCCATCTACCTATACGCACAAAATGCCTCCCTATTCTCCCAGTGTTAGCCAGCGTATGTGTAGAATATCCGTTTAGATTATTCGTGTCTTCCTCCGGAAGTAAGTAACATTTTATCTACAATCGGAACTAAATAAAGCAATATCCATCTCTAGAAAGACCAAAATAACTGTTTATCAAAGTATTGTTAAGTTTAGGATTGATTATCACTCAATCGTTTCGATTTTCTTTATAGAGTTATTGTACTTAATAAAAGACTGAACCTATATTTATCGCAATCATGATATTTGTAAAGTGGATGAAGCGCCTATGTATTGGATTAATCGGATTGATTCTATTTTTATCTCTATCTGGCTTAACAAGTTTTGCTAGAGATATACCATCTCAAATTGCTCCACCGATAGATTCTCAGCCACAGCCCGTAAAAAAGCAAACACCCGCAGCACCATCCGACTCAGCACCGGGTTTAAGTAGTACCGAAGAATTTACGACATGGGTAGATAAATTTATGAATGATGAGATGTCAAAATCTCATATACCTGGAGTAGTTATTTCTGTAGTCAAAGATGGTGAAGTATTTTTTACAAAAGGTTATGGATATGCAAATGTAGAGAAAAAGATTAGAGTAAATGCAGATAAAACGTTATTTCGCGTTGCTTCCCTCTCCAAATTATTTACAGCAACCGCAGCAATGCAGCTATCGGAGCAAGGCAAATTAGATATAAATGCAGATGCAAATCAATATCTGAAAAAATTTAAAATCAAAAATCCTTTTCCCGAGCCTGTTACCGCAGCTCAAATGATGACTCATACCGATGGTGTAACCACTGGAAGGATCGGGTTAGCAGCTAATACACCCGAAAAAATGCTACCGTTGGGCGATTATCTAGCTAAATATATGCCCGCCATTGAATGGCTACCAGGTACACTTTATAGTTATTCAAATCATAGTATCACTTTATTAGGTTATTTAGTAGAAACAATCTCTCAAACTCCATTTGTTGAATACATCGACAAAAATATTTTGCAACCGCTGAATATGCGTCGCACTACTTTCCAACAGCCCCCACCGCCAGAATTTGCGGATAATTTGGCTACAGGTTATCAGTATAAAAAAGGTAAATATCAAGCCGTTCCCTATCTACATTTAAACATTGCACCAGCAGGAGCATTAAGTACAACGGCTACAGATATGACTCATTTTATGAATGCATATTTGCAATACGGGCGCTATCAAGATAAGCGAATTCTAAAAGAAGCCACCGCACGCAAAATGCTTACTAGACAATTTACTCAACATCCATTGTTACCAGGTATTGGCTACAGTTTTCGCGAGCGTTGGGTAAATAATATTCGTACTTGGGGGCATTTAGGGAATTTGCGCGGATACTCAGCTTCTCTAACTTTAATGCCAGAGCGAAATATTGGAATTTTTATTGCTAATAACAGCTTTACCAGCTTAACTAGTCAATTATTAAGTCAATTCTTTGACAGATATTTTCCCGTTACAAAACCACCTTCATCCGCTAATATTTTAGCTTTAAATGAACAAGAACTTGAAAAATTTACAGGTAACTATAGAGATGTTGAATATCCCCGCAATACTTTAGCAAAAGTAGCTGCACCTTTCAAAGATATTAATATTAAGAAAGCTGATAATGGTAATTTAGTAATAAGTACCCCAAAGCTATTTTTTATAGGTAAAAGTCCCGATAAGGAATTAGTACCTATTGATAAACTGTTATTCCGAAGACCTGAAGATAATGCGTATACAGCCTTTGGTGAAAATAGCGATGGAGAAATAGAGTATGTATTTAATCCACTCTACCCTAAAATAGGACCTTACGAAAAAATTTCTTGGTATGAAGATATTTGGGTACAGCTTGGTATTGTTGTATTCTGTGCCATTGTGTTTTTATCAGCGTTTTTTATGTATCCAATACGAGGTATAATTCAACGTTTGTGGGGAAAATCTGCTAAATTTGAACCTCAACTTAAGGCTGCTTGGGTAATCGCTGGTGTGTATGGTACTTTAAATTTGATATTTTTAATCGGTTTACCCTTATCGCTATATCTGATCGGTTTTTGGAAGTTAGTTTATGGTATACCTACGATAGTCGTCGCTTTATTAGTACTGCCATTGATTACGACTTTTTTAACTTTGGCATTATTAATATTTTCTCTGATAATTTGGAAGTATAAATACTGGTCAATATTATCAAGATTGCATTATTCTTTAGTTACTATAGCCGCATTAATTTTCATTCCTTTTCTAGCTTATTGGAATTTATTAGGTTTCCAATTTTAATTTTTAGGGCGTGTTACGGCTATAAAAAGTGATGATATGAGTAAATTATAAAATGCCGTAACATAGCATCAACAATTACTAAGTTTTATGTTAACTGTGTTTCAATTATCTTTTAACTATAAAATAATAGATGTAGCTTATAAAAATTAAAAACTAATGGATTTAAACAATATTTCTCAACAAAGTAAAAAAGCCGCTGAAGATTTAGTGGACAATGTAAAAAAGAAAGGACAAAAAATGGCTGATAATATTTCTGAAGTTACCAAAAATAAAGCTGAGGATATTACAGAAGAAGCTATTGTTACAGCAGTTGATAAAGCAATTCATATAATTGAAATTGCCAGTCAGAGAGTAAAAGAAAAACAAGTTACTGCTGAAAATGTGTCTTTAGAAGTCAATTTAAAAATTGTTGGAGTAGCCGAAATCAAAATGCGGGCACATATACCAACATCTTCAGATGGAGAAAGTGAAATAATTGATGTTGATGTCTCTTAATGAAAATCAAAAAGTACGGTTATTTAGATACCCCTCTCTTTAATAAGGAGAGGGGAAAGG
This sequence comes from uncultured Rivularia sp., assembly GCA_964395005.1. Taxonomy (GTDB): domain Bacteria; phylum Cyanobacteriota; class Cyanobacteriia; order Cyanobacteriales; family Nostocaceae; genus Rivularia. The sequence continues at coordinate 53,984 of CAYMZW010000003.1, read as the reverse complement.
GGTGAGGTTGATCTGTATTTTAATAAGCGTAAAAAACTCTATAATTTAGATTGTTACTAATGATTAGTATAATTTATATGATTATTTAGTTTCCAATCATTTAAAACATCTTTAACTAAAAGTTCTCTCAACCAAACTTGAGAAACTACTACCAATGGTAAAGCTAAAAATAAACCTAATAATCCAAAAAACACCGCAAAAGCTACCTGGGATAATAAAGTAATTGCTGGTAATAAAGAAACTTCCCGCTTCATTACCAAAGGAGTCAAAATATTACTTTCAGTTTGCTGAATAATTATATAAAGTACTACTACTGCTACAGCTTTCCAAGGTGCAACAGTTAAAGCCATTGCAGCAGGGGGAATTACGCTTAAAGTTGGCCCCAAATTAGGAATAAATGTTAAAAAACCTGCAAATACAGCATTTACGAAAGCTAAAGGCACTCCTAATAAAAGTAATCCGATAAAACTTAACGTCGTAATCACCGCCATATTAAATACAATGCCAATAAACCAACCTACCAAAGATTCTTCGCATTGTGAAAGAATTTCATCGGCACGGGAACGATAAAACCCTGGAAATAGCAACAAAAAAACCTGCCTGTAAGCCGAAGGATTGGCTAAAAGCATTATGGTGACAACAACCACCAATAACAAATTTAATACAAAGTCAAGAGAGTTGGAAAATACTTTAAAAAAGCCGCCAAACCAATTAGAATCTGTACTAATTAATTTCTGTCCAAAATTTTCTAAACTATTAATATCGGTAAGAATTTGCCCCGGAATTATATTTTGTAACCAATTATAACTATTTTTTAATTCCTCTAATCCTTGATTAAACAAATTATTAGATTGTGGAATTTTATTAATAATAGAAGGTACAACAATCGCGGCAATTCCTATAAAACCAGCTAAAATCAAAAGAATTGAAATAGCAACAGCAAACCCCCGCTTCATATGAAAACGAGACAGAATTATTTTTACCAACCTGTTAATAACCGTTGCAAAAGCTACCGCCGTAAATCCTAACAGCAATACTTGTCTTATTTGCCATAAAATATATAGAGCAACTGCAAATAATAGAAAGCCAATTAATTTACCGAAGCGCACATTCAACCTCTATTTTCTACAATTTTTTCCTTAGTTTTTTTGATTAATTATCTAATTAACTAGTTATCTAACTTTTCGGGGTGTTGATTTCCTTTCTCAACCCAACCTACATTTTTTTATTTATTGTAGAGTGACAAGGAAGTAACTAATTATCCAACCATTCAACTAATCCTAAAGAATTAACAGCACCCAACAAATGAGCGCCAATAATAGTTACATCTGCAAGTATCAGAAGTAAATCGATAGAGCGTACTACCGTTTCTGGATTGTAAACTGCTACTCCTTGAGGCTGAGCAAGAGTTTTTCCTAAAGCGGCGATCGCTGCGACTTCAGAAGCTAAAAAACCTAACCCAATTCCTAATAAACTAATAATCAAACCAACACGTAAAACCTGAATAATTTCTTCTTTTTTGGGATGTAAATTGCTATCGGGTAACTGCAAACGTTTAGCTAAACGAGTGTAGCGATAAGTCCAAAATACTCGGAAACCGACTGCAACAACACCACATACTCCTAGAAATATTCCAAATCCAACAAATGGATTATTAATATCGCTAAAATTACGGCTGAACATTACTAGTAACAACATAATTCCAGCAACCACACCTAAAAGTAAATGAACCCAAAAACTGATTCTACCTAGTAAACGAAAAGTTCCAGCAAATTCTCTTTTACTTGGTGATGAAGATGTTTTAGACTGCATTAATATTTTCTCCTTTATGATTTTTTGCAAAAATAAATGTAATAGTAAAATCTGTAGAATCAAAAATCAGATCTATTATTAGCTTATCTTTTACTCTTAATCAAATTCTTCTTTCAAAAGGTAGATAGCTTTCTGTATTTAGGATGAAATATTTATGCAGGTGGTGGGGTTCCCACAGACTGAAAAGTTCCAAAACCGCATTTTATGTCTTAACGCACACGCTTTGCTAACGCTGTTCCTTTTTTAACTATTTGTCTAGCATACTAAGTGGGGATGAGCCAGTAATCTTAAACATAAGAAATAGAAAATTTATACTCTTAAGTTACAGTTTTTACTTCTATAGCTAGATGTATTTACTGTATTAACAATAATTTAATAGTGACAATTGTATTGATGGAATTTATGATAAATACATTCCCAATACTTTATTTGATATTTTATTTTATATAAATAATGATTACATCAATTCTGTTGCGACTGTTTATTGCCTTATTGATACTCAGCTTGATTATTCTTATCGGCTTTTATTTTCGAGGAGCCTTTCGCGATCGCATAAAGTATAGAATCAAAAATGCGCTGCAACCAGACGCGCCAGAATTTCCGTTTGCTTTAGCTAGCACGACTAATTCTTTTATTAGCAAGGGTATAGTCACCGATTTCTGGAATGAAGCTGCTGATATTCAACAGGCTCGTTTAGACGCGATTGGTCAAGCACAATATACAATTGATTTTGAAACCTTTTTTATGACTCCCGGCAAGAGAGCAGATGATTTTGCTCTAGCGCTTGCCGAAAGAGCCGCAGAGGGTGTTGAAGTACGGTTAATTGTAGATAGTTACGGTACGAAAGATATATCTAAGCAGTATTGGCAGCGTTTGCGAGCAACGGGGGTAAAGGTATCTTTTTTCAATTCCTTTAATTGGAAAGCTCCTTTAGATTATGCCGGACGAACTCACCGCAAGTTATTATTAATTGATAGCAAGTTTGGTTTAGTTGGTGGTGCAGGAATTTCCGATCTTTGGGATGGTAAGCAAAAAAAGGATGATACGCAGCCTTGGTTAGATGTAGAAATGCGTCTCGAAGGAGAAGTAATTCAAGTTTTAACAGGGGTATTTTCGCAACATTGGACTTTTGCAGATTGTACGGCGAATTTTGCAAAAGAAAAATTTCAACCTCCTGAAGAAAAAGATAATCACCATTTAATGATAGTTGTACCGGGAGCAAATCCCAGAATCCGTTTTTCACCAATTCAGAATTTTAAATACAATAGTTTTATTTGTGCTAGGAAACGAATTTGGTTAGCTAGCCCTTATTTTCTACCTGACGACAACTCTATAAATTTATTGGTAGAAGCAAAACAAAGAGGAGTAGACGTTCGCATTCTTACTACTAGTAAGCGTAGCGATAAAAAGCCCGTTTATTATGCTTCCTTCGAGCATTACGGTAAGTTACTTGAAGGTGGTGTAGAAATCTACGAATTTCAGCCTAGTATGACTCATGCAAAATTGTTATTAATTGACGATCTTTGGGCAACTACCGGAAGTGCTAATTTTGATCCTCGCAGTCTAGTTCATAATGAAGAGTTAGATATTTGTAGTGCCCAACCTGAGTTAGTTAAGGGCATTAAAGAGACTTTTGAAAAAGGTTTTGCACAAAGCAAGCAGATTTCTTATGACGATTGGAAAAAGCGTTCTTTAATTAAGCATAGAATATTAGGTAATGTGGTTGATTTCTTTCAATGGCAATTGTAAGAGGGGATTGGGAATTGGGCATAGGGCATAGGGGATGGGTAATTGGTAATTGGTAATTGTAAAATGGTGCGTTACGGCTTAATTACATAGTAATTTATCTTCAAAATTATACGCGCCGTAACACAACGGCAATAATGCGGGAAGAAAATCTACACCGCATTTTGCCTACCCTACATTTAAGATAACTTAGATAAAATTAAAGCAAACCATTGATTCTCATCAGTCCACACTTTTTGTGTAACTAAACCCTTACTTTTAAGTAACTCTTTCATATCATTAATATCAAATTTGCGGGAAATTTCGGTATGAATAGTTTCGCCTTTTTCAAAGTTTAGCTTGAGGTTAAGATCCTTTAATTGTGCTGTTTGAGCTTCTAAAGAACGCAAATAAGTTTCTATTTGATGTTTTGTCTCATTGTAAAATGTCCAATGCTCAAATTTAGTTCGATCGAAGTTACCGTCAAACCGGCTATTTAAATGGTCTAAAACATTAAGATTAAAATCGGCAGTTACTCCCGCAGAGTCATTGTAAGCAGCTTCTAAAATATGCTTGGGCTTTTGTAAATCTACTCCTAATAAAAAATACTCTCCTAACTGCAAAGCAGCAGCGATATGAGAAAGAAATTCTTCGCACTGCTGAGGAGTCAAATTACCCAAACTGCTACCGATAAAGGCGATCGCGCGGGTGGGTAATTCGCTGCGCTGCAATTCTCCTAATGCTTGTTCGTAAGTTCCTGCTAATGCATGAACTTTCAACGAAGGATAATCTACCAAGAGTTGTCTAGCACTTGCTTCGAGAATACCGGCACTGACATCAATTGGTAAATAATGTAAGGGAAGACCAAGTTTTTGATAAGCATCTAATAAGACGCGAGTTTTAGTAGAGCTACCGCTACCAAGTTCAACGAACTCGCAAGCACCAGTTATTTGAGCAATTTCTTCTGCACAATCTTGTAAGATCGCAGCTTCGGTTCTGGTAACATAATATTCTGGTAATTCACAAATCTCTTCAAATAACTCAGAGCCACGATCATCATACAGGTAATGTGGAGAAATATATTTAGGTGTCTGAGTCAATCCTTTAATCACATCGCTTCCAGCAGAATCAGCAGCTTTCGGCTTGTATTGAGGCAGATGCTGTACTTTTAACCTACTTTCAACGCTCTTAGAGTAACCAACATTGTCGCTAATCGTTTTAGAAAATGTCATTGAATCTCCGATTGGTTGGGTTGAGAGGTAACTTTTGACGCAAACCTCAAACCCAACCTAGATTATCAGCAAATTGTTACCAGTGAACAGTTTTAAGTTAGGAGTTGGGAGTTAGGAGTTAGGAGTTAGGAGTTAGGAGTTGAGAGTTGGGAGTTAGGAATAGTGAGTAGCGAGTTGGTAAATAATTTTTCCTTGTCTCCCCATCTCCCCATCTCCCCCTCTCCCCCTCTCCCCCTCTCCCATCTCTCTTCAAGCAGCACAGCGGAATCCAGCAAATATCTGACGCACTCCGGGATGGTACCAGTTACGAAAACTACTGCGTAATGCCCAGGGGCGAGTTGCCCAACTTCCACCTTTGAGAACTTTATGTTGGTTGTCGAAATATGTCTGGGAGAAGCCTTTGTAAGGATAATGTTGAAAGCCTTGATAGCCATCAAACCAGCACTGTGTCCATTCCCATACGTTTCCTAAAGTATCGTATAATCCATAAGCGCTTTGTCCCGATGGGTAAGCGTTTACAGGTGTTGTTTGACTGTGAATATTATTGTAGTTGCAATGTTCGGGTGCGGGCTTTTTATCTCCCCAAGGATAAATGCGCCGACATTTTGATTTTTGATCCCAACTTGCAGCTTTTTCCCATTCTGCCTCACGGGGTAGACGCTTACCAACAAACTTTGCGTAAGCTTCTGCTTCGTACCAACTTACACCCCAAACCGGATTATTGTACCAAGCTGGGTTATCTTCCCAATAAAGCGGCTGTGTAGCTTTTTCTGCTTGCAACCATTTCCAACCTGCTTCCGACCACCACTGAGGATTTTTGTAACCCCCAGCCTCCATAAAAATTCGATATTGTTTGCAGGTGATGGGATATCGATCGATTGAGTATGTATCTAAATAAACTTTATGGGCACAACGTTCATTATCAAGTGCGTCTGCTGAATTACTGCCTATTTCAAATTCTCCGGCAGGAATTTGAATCATTTCGTTGAGAGGATTGCTAAGTAGAGGAGAAGAAGGATAAGCAAGATGCCAAGAATTTTCTTTCTCTGTATCCGACTTCTGATTTCTGATCAACTCCAACACAAAACTAATCGTTTCGCTGTGCTGGCTTTCGTGCTGTAGTAAAAAGCGCCACAAACGTTCTTGCTGTTGTAAGTTAGTTTTTTGCATATGATACAGAACTTTCTCTCGAACTGTATCAAGGTAATAGCGAGTTTCTTCTAAAGAAGGTAATTTAACGCGCTGATTTTTAGGTAAACCGTCTGCTGCATACAGTTTACGGTATTGCGGAAACGCACAAGGTAAAGCAGCAGTACGCTCTAATATCCATAAACATTCAGTGTAGGCGATATGTCCCAAATGCCAGCCTACAGGACTAAAATCGGGATGAGCTTGACTACAAAAAGTAGTTTCATCCATATCTTGAAATAAAAGGAGAGTTTTAGCGCGACATTCAATGAAAGCGCGAATAATACTCTCTTTTGTTGTAGATTCTTTTAAATTAGATTTGCCCAATTCTAATATCACAATCTTCTCCCACACTGAGAATGCTATTTTCTGGGAACGAATTCCAATTACCTTTAAACAGTGGCTCGGAAGCAATGATTACGGAGTTAGGGAAAGTCGGATCGTTTTGCAGCCAATAAAGAGAAGCATAGGTCGGTTTTGTGCTAAAGCGAGAAGCTACAAGACGATTTCCGTCAGTTACAACTAAGTTAGCTAAAGTATGAGTATCATAATCTTCCACTAACTCTTTGAGCTTCAGCAAAGTTATATGCATGGCTTGCTCTAAACTTTTACCGGGGTTACTTTGTAACTCGTTAAGCAAGAGAGCAAAAATGTGTTCCGAATCTGTAGTTCCATTTACCCACTGATAGATTTCATCGCTTAATTGACTGCGTATAGGTCTGTATAACGTCTGACGAAACTTATCAATCTTACCATTATGAATAAATAATAAATTCTCCCTTTGGAATGGTTGGCAATTACTTAAATCAAGGGCTTGACCAGCAGTCGCGCTACGAACATAAGAAACTACGCACCCAGACTCTACATAACGGCTAAGACTAGGTAGATTAACATCATTCCAAATAGGTAGCGTACTTTTATAAGTAAAGGGTTCGGTATCTTTTTGAGCATCATACCAACCCACACCAAAGCCATCAGCATTCACAGTTCCTGAATTCATTTCCTGGGGCTGATAGCTTTGGGTTATCAGTGAATGTTCGTGGTTATAAAGTAAACTTTCTAAACGAACAGACGAACCTAAATAAGCAAGTAATCGGCACATAAAATCAGTTATCAGTTATCAGTGAACAGTGAACAGTGAACAGTGTTAGCGCAGCGTGTCCCTAAAGAGACATACAGTTATCAGTTACCAATAGGAACATTAAGATCCTTTATGTATAGTGGGCAAGATGCCGACGCTACAAAATCTTTTTAAGACAATTTAAGACAATTAGTCATTTGTAACGAAAATAGTACAAAATGTCTAACTCAAATTTGATCTTCTTTACTATAGCGATTTAATCAGGAGTTAGGAGTTAGGCAACGGATGCACTTTGGCAACGGATGCACTTAGGCAACGGATGCACTTTGGCAACGGATGCACTTAGGCAACGGATGCACTTTGGCAACGGATGCACTTTGGCAACGGATGCACTTAGGAATTAATAAATTTATATTGATAACTGATAATTGATAACTGATAATTGATAACTGATAACTGCTCACTGATAACTGCTCACTGATAACTGCTCACTGATAACTGTTCACTGTTAACTGCTCACTGATAATTGAATGCAGCGATCGCCAATGCACCCCAACCGGCGATAAATGCTGCGCCGCCTATGGGTGTTATTGCTCCTAAGATTTTTATGTCGCTAATCGCTAGTGCGTATAAGCTTCCGGAAAAAATAAATGTACCAATGATAAATAACCATCCACTTGCAATTAAGGCTGTTGATGGTGTTTTGCTTTGAATTAACAATATTGCAATTAGTAATAGCGCTAGAGCATGATACATCTGATAGCGAGCGCCGACTTCAAAAATTTCTAAGGCGCGATCGCTAAGTTTTTCTTTCAAAGCGTGAGAAGCGAAAGCCCCAGCAGCTACGGATAAACCACCGAATAAACCTGCTAGGCTGATGAATATTTTTGTCATGTTACTGATTGTGAGGAGAAGGGGAAAAAGTTAGGAGTTAAGAGTTAGGAGTTAGGAGTTAGGAATTAAGAGTTTTGAATTATCAGCGATCGATCCTCTATGCCCAATCCCCTATGCCCATTGCCCCTTCGGGTTCAGCAGTCGCTCATGGGGGAGACCCCCAAGACCGCGCTGCTTCACCAATTGCCTAATTTTTAAATATCAAAGTGATAAGATACTGCACCGTCTTCACTTACTTTGAAGTTAGCATTAAATTGTTTGGCTTGGTCGTCTAAGAATTCTCTGGCGGTGGCTGCTGGTAGCTGGGATTGCATGGCGAAGCCTAAAACTGTGATGCGTCCCTGGTTTTCAGCTATCATGCGATAAAACATCGATTGCAAATGCAAGTCTATTTGTTTGGCGATCGCGCTTTCTTCTTTTTTACCTTGACGGCGCATTCCTAAAGCTAACCATCCACCCAAGGCTAAGCTAGGCAATCCGAAAATAAGCCCGTTTACTGCTGTGGTAGTTAGCTGAGCGTCTGCATAGGGATTTATATAATCGTTTTCATTATAAACACCAGGTGGTATATTTTGATGCAAGCGATGCCTACTTACCATTGCTTCACCTGATAGTGTCATCAGCATAAATCCCAATACAATCAACCAACCAGCAGCTAACTTCTCAACAGTCTTCATAATATTTTTAAAGTTTTTACTTTTAAGGTTGATTCTAACCTCACTCTTATAGAAGATTCCAGTCATTAATCATCAAATGATGGCTATCTGTAAGGTACAAAAGTAGATCTACTAGCAATTTTTATCTAAATTTGATCTAAATAGGACTTAATAGAGCCCCCCTTGGTAAGGGGGGTTGGGGGGATCTTAAATGTCTGGAACACGCTTACTTCCGTTGCCGTTGCGTAAGTCCTGCTAAAATGTCTTTTTCTCTACTTAATTTTACTTAGTGCTAAGTCTAGATTAAAACTTATATCAGGACTTACGCAGCGACAACGGGAAATATAGTGTTCCAGACCCCCTCGATCCCCCCAACCCCCCTTTTTAAGAGGGGCTTTGCGTAAGTCCTGTTATATCTGTCCTATAAATATAAATAATCACTACTCCCTACTCCCTACTCCCAACTCCCTACTCCCTACTCCCTGTTCCCTAATTAAAAAAATAAATTCCCATTAGTAGAAACGCGCATATTGCAACGTTTCTACAATTTAATTAAAACCTCTACAGTATTAAAATAAATACCGCATTGCTAAAGATGGAAATGATAATAAACACCACCATTATTATTGTGGTCAAAAGTCGCGTTGAATTCTTGAGCTTTTGAATCTAAGAATAATTTTGCTTCTTCCCCTGTTATTTCGGCTTCTTTAGCAAAGCGCAATAAGGAAATTTCTCCTCTTTGTTCTTCGATAAGGCGATAAAAAGTAGATTGAAGATGACTCGTTAGCTGTCTTTGATGCTGCTTTTTCAAGCTTAACATCAGCGACGAACCCAAACCTACACCGGATAAGCCTAAAACTAAACCAGCGAAAGCTCTCGAAGCCATTTCTTGCTTTTGCTCTTGAGTTGCTGTATTATTATTTGTCGATAATGCCTCCACAGTTACGTGCATAAGAAAAATAGAACCAAATGAGAGTAGCAAACCAGCGGAAACTTTTGTAAGTAACTTCATAGAAACACGACAAGATATTATATCTTGCCGCGATCTTAACCTCACTTACGTGTAGCTTCCAGTATGCGCGAAAAGTAAAAGCGCGTGCGTGTCATTGCTTGACGCTGAATTTCAAAGCCGTTTTTTTGCAGAAAATCAATGATATCGGCTTCTTTATGTTGATATGCACGGGTAGTTTTACTGGGGCCTGGAAAGAAACTTCCGATTTTCTTTAATATAACCAGAGCAAAAGTTTTAGGCGCAAAGCTAACTATTATCCGCGATTCTGCGGTACTGCATAAGTGAGATATCATCTCGGCAGCTTTTTCTTGGGGATAGTGGATTAGAACGTCCAAGCAAACAACCGTATGATACTTACCACTCAAGCCTTCTAAGTCTTGCACCGCAAAAGTTGGATTATCAGCGTTTCCTAAAGTTTGTTCGGCTCTTTCTCTACCTTCTTGAACCATTTTTTCGGAAATATCGCTGGCGTAAACCTTCGCTCCTGCTTCGGCTAAAGGTATGCTGAGACTGCCTACACCACATCCAGCATCGCATATTGAGATTTCTTTCAAGTTTTCATCAGCTTTTAACCAGCTAAGTACTGTATCCACAGTCTTTTGATGCCCTTTGCGGATATCAAGCTGCACCGTATTTACTTCACCATTGCCATAGATACGTTTCCAACGGTCAAACCCCGTGGAATTGAAATAATCTTTAACAATGGTTTTATCGTCTGTTGCGTTCATAAAATTTAATAATTAACAGTACTAAATCGAGAAAAGTGCTTATTATCGGTAGGATACATCAATTGAGGACGACAAAACTTATTAAAGAAGCAGAAAACCACAAATATATGGCGCTAATTTTGTGGTTTATTGACAAATTTATTCATTTATTTTTATGGATAAAAAGGTTCGTAGTAAGGGATTTATCCCTCAGATTTAGAGTACGCATTACCTACTACAAACCCTTTGTACAACTATTTAATTCAACAAGCGCTGCCAGGATAATCCTTTACTTGCTTGATCGTAATTCCAACGCAGTAAATTACTAGCGTGAGCGCCTTCGATTCCTGGTAAGTTAATTGCTTTTCGTGGCGCAGTAGTTGCTAAATTAATTGCCGTATCTAAGTCACAGATTCCCCATTCAACCAAATTCTGTACGCCTGCAAGCAATGGTAAAGTTGTTCCCGATAAAGTGCCATCTGCTAAACGTGCGGTACCGTTGGTAACTGTAATTTCTCGACTATCCCAAGGATAAGTGCCGTCGGGTAATCCTAAAGGAGCTAAAGCATCGCTAACTAAGAAAAGTCCTTTAGTATAATCGCTGGCTCGCAATAGTAAATCTATCATCATCGGTGAAACGTGTTTTCCATCGGCGATAAAACCACACATGACATTTTCGTGGGTAATAGCCGCAGCTAATAATCCGGGCTGGCGGTGGTGTAAGGATGGCATCGCATTAAAAGCGTGAGTCACCATAGTCGCGCCCATCTCAAAAGCTGTTTGGGCTTGCTCTGCGGTTGCTTGGGAATGCCCTAGACTAACGATGATATCTTGTTGATGTAAATAAGAAATTACTTCCCCAAGCGAGTCTAACTCTGGCGCTAGAGTTATAACTTTAACAATTTCTGCAAAATCACCTAATACCCGCTTTACTTCCCCAAGTGATAGAGGTAAAAGATACTCTTGGGGATGTGCGCCACGTTTTTCAGGATTTAAAAATGGCCCTTCTAAATGCACTCCCAAAACTTTCGCACCCGAATTTTGGTTTTGCATAAAATTAGCAACTACTCCAAGAGAGCGGTGGATATTTTCCACAGAAGTTGTCACCACGGTAGGTAAAAACGCATCAACACCGCTATCCCAAAGATAATCACAGATTTTTTGCAAGAAGCAGGCATTTTCTATATGTAAATCTGGAAAAGCAGTTCCCAAGCCACCATTAATTTGTAAATCTACACCACCCAAAGAAATGCGATCGCCCTGTGCATCCAATATTTGCAAATCCTTGAGGGGAACTCGTTTGATGATGTTGCCCATCGGCACAATTTGCTCAATAATGCCTTGGTGATTGATAAACAGCATTTGTTTATCCTCGTAACCGGGAACCAGAGCATTAATAATGTTTAAAGGTGTCGCAAAATTGCTGAGTTTTTTTTGAGTCATGGGATTTACGAGATTTTAAAGAAAGATGACGCTTATTTTGATAGAAACTAGGGCTATTAATCAAGAATAAATATGTACAAGGGAGTAGGGAGTAGGGAGTAGGGAGTAGGGCATTGGGCATTGGGCATTGGGCATAGGGGAAGATATTTTCGCAAGGTGTTTTTGTGAAATGCTCTAAAAGTGAGATGATTACTAGTACTTAATCAAGATTATTTGTTTTTGAAGGAGTAGGGAGTGGGGAGTAGGCAGTAGGCAGCAGGCAGTAGAAAAAGTCTTTAACTCCTAATCCTAACTCCTAACTCCTAACTCCTAACCCCTAACCCCTAACTCCTAACTCCGAATTCCTAACTCCTAACCCCTAACCCCTAACTCCTAACCTAAAATTACTTATGACTGTCGGAATTATTATGGGTAGCGACTCCGATTTACCCACCATGCAAGATGCGATTAAAGTTTGTGAAGAGTTCGGAGTTTCTACCGAAGTTGCAATTGTCAGTGCCCATCGTACCCCGCAACAAATGGTGGAATACGCGACTGGCGCTTTAGATAAAGGCATTAAAGTTATTATCGCTGGAGCAGGTGGTGCGGCTCATCTTCCCGGTATGGTTGCTGCTTTAACTCCTCTTCCCGTTATTGGTGTTCCTGTCGCTAGCCGTCATTTAAAAGGTGTGGATTCTTTACATTCAATTGTGCAAATGCCTGGTGGTATTCCTGTAGCAACTGTAGCGATCGGTAATGCGAAAAATGCCGGACTTTTGGCAGTACAAATACTCGCTATCTATCAACCGGATTTACTGGAAAAAGTAATTCAATATCGCCAAAATCTTCGCGATTCGGTGATGGATAAACAAACAAAATTAGAAAAATTGGGCTACCAAGATTATTTAAATCAGATGTAAATAAAAATAATTGCTACTGGTAATACGAATCAAAATGAATGTGTTTAGACAAACTTACTTTAAAAGTGGTTTTACTGTCTTTGAAAATAAAATTTGCACATTAAAATTAAAATTTCAAATCTCTCATCAAATAATATTGATATAAAGATTTATTTACATAAATTATGAAAAATTAATAATAATATACGTAGGTAAGAAACAATTTGTTTGTATTAAAAGTAAATATATTGCCGATTTTTTTGTGTTGAGAAAGTTATGAGATATTGACAAAAAGCCTTTTCTGGCAGCTATTTGCAGCTTAAAATGCTACCAACAATAATTAAAAATACATAAAAATAGTAACAACAGTTACAGAATTAACAAAGGACGTACTGTAATTATTGTTTCTTAACCGTTGTAGCTTTTTGAAATGCGGCAAATGAAGTAACACAAAGGCTTTTAGACAGAAATCGAAATATTAAAGAATTGATAAGGCTACTTGAGAGGTTTGCAAAAATACATAATAATAATCTTCTAACAAAAACTAGTTCCAGCAACATATGTATCATTACTTTGTTGACTGGCAGCTATATTGTTTGGTTTCCTAATTATTTAATAGGCTTTTCGATTATTTCTCATAGGTATAAGAATCAAGCACGAATTCCCAAACAGTAGCTTATGACGTTTGGAAAAATTCTGCATTTGATATCTTAATTGAAAAGCGATAAGCAGTGTTTTTTCCAGTTAAGGAAGTCTTGGAGTGAAAATGCAAAAAGTGACGCGAAAAAAGAATATTAAAAACGGTAGGCGGAGTGGTTTGCAACAGCCTACTAGCGCTACACGTAATAGCTCATTTGTCAAGCAAGTAGGACAAGGAATTAAAGGTTTAAATCCTAGCTTACGTGCCTGTTTGCCGATTGCAGGTTTTATTGTATTGGCATCGGGTTATGCGGCTGTTGCTCAAGCTCCTACCGCAGATGCAGGGCCAACTACAGCGGAACTCAAGGTTGCATTAGATACGCTTTGGGTTGCAGTTGCAGCGTTTTTGGTAATTTTCATGAATGCTGGTTTCGGGATGTTGGAAACCGGAATGTGTCGTCAAAAGAATGCTGTCAATATTCTTTCTAAGAACTTGATTGTATTTGCTTTGGCTACCCTAGCGTTTTACGTAATCGGCTTTGGCATCATGTTCGGCGATGGAACTCCATTCTTTGGTTTGAATGGTTTCTTGCTCTCAGGTACAGATAATAGCCCTGCAACAGCAGAAGCTTATCAAGGTGTTTTCAGTTCTCTTAACTGGGCTGGGGTGCCTTTATCTGCTAAATTCTTGTTCCAATTAGCTTTTGCTGGAACCGCTGCGACAATCGTATCTGGAGCAGTAGCAGAGAGAATTAAGTTTGTTGACTTCTTAATTTTCAGCTTGTTGTTAGTTGGTATTGCTTACCCAATTACCGGACATTGGATTTGGGGTGGTGGCTGGTTAGCTGATGCTGGTTTCTGGGATTTTGCTGGTTCCACAGTTGTACACTCCGTTGGTGGTTGGGCAGCTTTGATGGGTGCGGCAATTCTTGGGCCACGTATTGGTAAGTATGCTGACAATAGAACTAATGCAATTCCTCCTCACAACTTGAGCATTGCTACTTTGGGCTGTTTGATCTTATGGTTGGGCTGGTTTGGCTTCAACCCTGGAAGTACAATGGCTGCTGATGCAAATGCGATCGCTCACATTGCTTTAACCACAAACTTAGCTGCTGCTGCTGGTGCGGTAACTGCTTGTTTCGTAGCTTGGGGTTATTTGGGTAAGCCAGACTTATCGATGATTATCAACGGTACCTTGGCTGGTTTAGTAGGTATTACTGCACCTTGTGCTTGGGTTAACTTGCCTAGTGCGGTCATTATTGGTGCGATCGCCGGAGCTTTGGTAGTATTTGCGGTAACTTTCTTCGATAAAATTAGAATCGACGATCCAGTTGGAGCGATTTCCGTTCACTTGGTTTGTGGTTTCTGGGGTACTTTGGCTGTAGGTTTGTTTGCTGCTGGAAATGACCCTAACGGTATTTATACTGAAGGCCCCGAAGCAGGTTTATTGTTCGGTGGTGGAATTGGCCCCTTAATCACTCAGTTACTAGGTGCTTTGGCTGTTGGCGGTATGACCGTATTGCTCAGTACCATCTTCTGGTATGCATTAAAAGCTACCTTGGGTATCCGCGTAAGCAAAGAAGAAGAATTAGAAGGTTTGGATATTGGCGAACACGGAATGGAAGCTTATACAGGTTTTGCTAAAGAAGCTGACACTATTGGATATGGTGAATTAGATAGACCTGGAATCTCTACACAAGGGGATTTTCCTAGAACTTTGTAAGTTGCTTGATGGAAAGTTTTTGTCTATTGAATAATTAAATTTGTAGAGACGCGAAACTATGACCGTCTCTACATTTTTTTTGCAACTGTTTTACTAATGCATACTTAGCAACATTAGTCAATGATAATATCAAGATTTTCCTGTATAGGTGTGATTTTTTGTTGAAGGATTGGGAATACTACATTCAGAAGTATTAAGGATGAAGGTAGTATGATTGCAACTCAAATTAGTATTCCTGGATATTCTATCAAAGAAGAACTCTACAACGGTTCGAGAACTTTGGTATATCGCGCTATTCGAGATTTAAACGAAAAACCTGTAGTTATCAAACTGCTGAAAAATCCTTATCCCAACTTCAACGAATTACTGCAATTTCGCAATCAATATACTATTGCCAAAAACTTAGATATTCCTGGTATTGTTGATGTCTATAGTCTCGAAGCTTACCAGAATAGCTATGCTTTGGTGATGGAAGATTTTGGCGGAGTTTCGCTGCAAGAATATATAAAGACAGTAAATATAACTTCTGTTAAAGATTTATTATCTATTGGCGTGCAAATTACTGATATTCTCCACAATTTGCATCAAAATCACGTTATTCATAAAGATATCAAACCTGCCAATATTTTAATTAATCCCGAAACTAAAGAAGTTAAATTAATTGACTTTAGTATTGCTTCGTTGCTACCTAAAGAAACTCAAGAAATAAAAAATCCCAATGGTTTAGAAGGCACACTTGCTTATATATCACCAGAGCAAACCGGAAGAATGAATCGGGGGATTGATTACCGCAGTGATTTTTATGCTTTGGGTGTAACTTTTTATGAGTTATTAACGGGTGAATTGCCGTTTAAGTCGGATGATGCGATGGAGTTGGTGCATTGTCATATTGCGAAAATGCCTCCAATCATGGGAAAACCTCACCCTAACCCTCTCCTTGGTGCAAAACCTCACCCTAACCCTCTCCTTGGTGGAAAACCTCACCCTAACCCTCTCCTTGGTAAGGAGAGGGAACAAGAAATTCCCCAAGTTTTGTCGGATATCGTCATGAAGTTGATGGCGAAAAATGCTGAAGATAGATATCAAAGTGCTTTGGGATTAAAGTATGATTTGGAAGTTTGTTTAAAACAGCTTCAAGAAACTGGTAATATTGAAAATTTTCAAATTGCTCAACGGGATATCTGTGACAAATTTATTATTCCTGAAAAACTTTATGGTAGAGAAACTGAAATTAAAGATTTGTTAGCAGCGTTTGAGAGAGTTTCTGGTGTGACTTCTCGTACTTCTCGTTCCCTGGCTCTGCCTGGGAATGCCCATCAAGAGGCTCTGCCTCTAGTTTATCAGGAGGCGGAGCCTCTACAAATGCATTACAAGGCAGAGCCTTGTAACGAGGGGAATGGTAGAGAAACTGAAATTAAAGATTTGTTAGCAGCGTTTGAGAGAGTTTCTGGTGTGACTTCTCGTACTTCTCGTTCCCTGGCTCTGCCTGGGAATGCCCATCAAGAGGCTCTGCCTCTAGTTTATCAGGAGGCGGAGCCTCTACAAATGCATTACAAGGCAGAGCCTTGTAACGAGGGGAACAAGGCAGAGCCTTGTAACGAGGGGAA
>CAYMZW010000003.1:0-37287 GCA_964395005.1 uncultured Rivularia sp. | reverse complement strand
ACAAGGCAGAGCCTTGTAACGAGGGGAACAAGGCAGAGCCTTGTAACGAGGGGAAGGCTGAATTAATGTTGGTTGCTGGTTTTTCTGGTATTGGTAAAACTGCGGTAGTTAATGAAGTTCATAAACCGATTGTTAAGCAGCGCGGTTATTTTATTAAAGGTAAATTCGATCAGTTTAATCGTAATATTCCGTATTGTGCTTTTGTTCAAGCTTTGCGAAATTTAATCGGACAATTATTAAGTGAAACTGATACTCAATTGTTAAGTTGGAAAAGTAAAATTTTACAAGCTTTGGGTGAAAACGGACAAATAATAATTGATGTAATTCCCGAATTAGAGCAAATAATTGGTAAACAACCACCTGCTCCAGAATTATCAGGTGCTGCTGCCCAAAATAGATTTAATTTATTATTTCAAAAATTTATTCAAGTTTTTACAGCAAAAGAACATCCTTTAGTCATATTTTTAGATGATTTGCAGTGGGCAGATTCTGCTTCTTTGCAATTGATGCAGTTATTGATGAGCGAGTCTGAAACTAATTATTTATTGTTAATTGGTGCTTATCGAGATAATGAAGTGTTTCCGGCTCATCCTTTGATGTTGACTTTAGAAGAGATTGGTAAAGCACAAGGGAATATAAATACAATTATTTTGACTGCATTGAGCGCAGAAAGTTTAAATCAACTGGTTGCTGATACTCTTAATTGTCAGCCTTTAATATCGCAGCCATTAACACAACTAATATATCGAAAAACTCAAGGTAATCCATTTTTTAGTACGCAGTTTTTAAAAGGATTGTATGATGACGAATTGATCAAGTTTGATTTTGATAATAGTTCTTGGGGATGTGATATTAGTCAGTTAAGAACATTAGCACTTACTGATGATGTTGTTGAATTTATGGGGTTGCGATTGCGAAAGTTGCCAGAATCAACGCAGAATGTTTTAAAGTTAGCAGCCTGTATCGGCAATCAATTTGATTTAGCAACTTTGGCGATAATATGCGAAAAATCGGAAGCAGAAACAGCTAATTATTTGTGGAAAGCTTTGCAAGAAGGATTGATTTTACCGCAAAGTGAAGTTTATAAGTTTTATCTTGAATCGGAAGATTCTCAAATCACAAGCTATAAATCAAACTATAAATTTTTGCATGACAGGGTTCAGCAAGCTGCTTATTCTTTGATTGCCGAAGAAGACAGGCAGAAGACACATTTACAAATTGGGCAATTATTATTACAACGATTATCACAGTCAGAAAAATCCGAGAGAGTTTTTGATTTAGTAAACCAATTGAATCTCGGACAAGCTGCGATAAAAACTGCTGAAGAAAAACAACAATTGGCTCGCTTAAACCTAGAAGCTGGAAAAAAAGCGAAGCTCTCTGGTGCTTATCAAGCGGCTGAAAATTATTGTTTTATTGGGATGAATTTATTATCTGCAAACAGTTGGCAGACTGACTATAAATTAATTTACAATTTGTACCTTTATGGCTCAGAAGCAGCATATTTATCTGGCAACTTTGAACAAGCAGAAACTCTTTACGCAAAAGCACTTACTCATGCTCAAACACCCTTGGATAAAGCGATAATTTATCGGGTACAAATGACTCAATATCAGCTTCAAGGCAGAAATAGTGAAGCAATAGAAATTCAACGTCAAAGTTTACAATTGCTTGGCTGGGAAATGCCTACAGAACAAGAATTAATTCAAGCTAGTTTGGATGAAGAAATTAATCAAGTTCAAAGATTTTTAGAACAGCAAACAGTTGCATTAATTCTTAACTTCCCTAAGATGGAAGATTCCAGCATCGCAGAAATATTACGAATTTTACAAATACTTTTTTATTCTGCATGGCTTGATGGTCAACCTACTTTAGCACTTTTAGCAATCGCTAAAATGACCACTTTGTCTTTGCAATATGGCAATAGCGATATGTCTCCCTTTGGTTATGTTGGTTATGGTTTAATTGCTAATACTATGTTGAAAGACTCTGCAACAGCTTACCAATTTGGAGAAATGGCTGTGCAGCTTTGCGAGCAGTTTGATAATGCTGATGTGCGAGGGATGACTAATTTTCTCTTTGCTGCCGACGTGCATAGCTGGAGTCGCCCAATTAGAGAAGCAGACACCTATTACAATAACGCCTATAAGTATGGCATGGAAGCCGGTAACTGGCTAACAGTTGGCTTTATGATGATGCAAAGCGGTTCCGATAGGCTTACCTACGGTAAAAATTTGGATGAGTTGTATGGGATTGCTCAAGCTCATGCAGATTTTCTTCGTCAAATTAAAAGTTTAGAAAATTTAGATGCTTTAATAGTCGGAGTTATTCAACCAATTCGCAATCTTCTTGGTTTGACAAAAATTCCTTTATCTTTTGATGATGAAAGTTTCAGTGAAGCTGAGTTTTTACAAAAATATAGTAATGCACCTTATCATCTAGCTTGGTTATATTCTGTCAAAATTCGTCATGCCTATTTATTTGACGATAAAGCCGCATATCCAGATTTAATTTCTCAACTAAGCATAATTGAAAACGCTATTTCAAGTCATGCCAAAGTTCCTTCCAGCGTATTTTATGTAGCATTAATGCATCTGACTTTAATTGAGACTACTACCGAAGATTCCGAGCGTCAACTTCATTGGCAAGCACTAGCTTTATTGGAAGAAAAATTAAAACTTTGGGCAAAAGCTTGTCCTGAAAATATTTTACACAAGTGTTTGTTAATTCAAGCAGAAAAAGCACGGTTAAATGGAAAAAAAGCAGAGGTAATAGATTTGTACGAACAAGCTATGACTAAAGCTCAAACCAATCTATATATTTACGAAGAAGGATTAGCTAACGAACTCGCAGCCAAATTTTATTTAGATTGGGGTAAAGAAAAAGTCGCTGCTGGCTATATGCAAGAAGCTTATTATTGTTATGCTCGCTGGGGAGCTAAAGCCAAAACTGATGATTTAGAAAAACGTTATCCCCAACTACTTACACCAATTTTACAAACGCAACAAAATAGTTTTCATATCAACGAAACTCAGATTCCAACCTTACAAACTATCCAAACAACTCGTTCGAGTAGCACAATTTCTGATACTTTAGATTTCGCCAGCATTCTCAAATCAACACAGGCTTTATCAAGCGAAATTCAGTTAGAAGATTTAATTTCAACTTTACTGCAAATAGTAATTGAAAACGCCGGATCAGAAAAAGCGGCTTTAATTTACTTGAACGAAGATAACTTAATTTTAGAAGCTATCGCGACTAAAGATAATGGTGTAACTCACTTATCAATACCATACGAAAACTGCTTTGATATTCCTCATAAAGTTATCAATTACGTCAAGCGTAGTTTCAAACAAGTTGTATTAGATAATGCTACGGTTTCTCCAGATTTTATGAGAGACGAATATATAATACAGCAACAACCAAAAAGTTTATTATGCACGCCGATTTTAGATAGAGGTAAATTAGTCGGATTACTATATTTAGAAAACAAATTAACAAGAGGTGCATTTACACCAGAAAGATTGCAAGTAATTAAAGTTTTATCTACGCAAGCTGCGATTTCTTTAGAAAATGCTCGTTTGTACAAATCGCAGCAAGAAACCAATACCTTGCTGAATTCACTCTTGCAAACAATACCTGATTTCTTTTTTGCTAAAGATTTAAATGGACGGCACATTGCTGTTAATGCTAATATCGCTGATTTTTTCGGTAAACCAATTGCGGAAATCATTGGTAAAACAGATGCTCAATTGTTACCTCCAGAAGTTGCCGAACCAATTATGGCTAAAGATAGAGAAATTATTACTAAAGAAATTAATGAAAGCTTTGAAGAAGTAGTGCCAACTAAGGGAGAAAATTGCATTTATTTGACTGTCAAAAAGCCGTTGAAAGATTTGCAAGGAACGACTATAGGAATGATTGGTATTTCTCGCAATATTACCGACAGAAAACAAGCAGAATTGGCGGTAATTAAGAAATCGCAAGAGTTAGAAAAAGCTCTACAAGAATTAAATATTGCCCAATTACAAATGGTGCAAAATGAAAAGATGGCGACTTTGGGTAATTTAGTCGCCGGGGTAGCACACGAAGTTAATAACCCTATCGGATTTCTCAAAGGTAGTATTAGCAATGCCGAAGATTATATTAAAGATTTATTTGCTTACATAGAATGCTATCAAGAAAATTATCCAAATCCAGAAGAAGAAATTGTAGAGAATGCCGAAGATATTGATTTAGAATTCCTTTGCGACGATTTACCAAAGCTGTTAAATTCAATGAGATTAGCAACAGAACGTATTAAAGATATTAGTACAAGTTTGCGTACTTTTTCTAGAGCCGATACATCTGAAAAAATTGCTTGCAATATGCATGAAGGTATTGATAGCACAATATTAATTTTAAAATATCGTCTCAAAGCTAACGAGAAACGTCCGGCAATTGAAATTATTAAAAAATATGGTGAATTACCACCAATTAAATGTTTTTTAGGGCAATTAAATCAAGTATTTATGAACATTATTGCTAATGCCATAGATGCTTTGGATACAGTTGGCGAAGAAAAAACATTTGCCGAAATAGAAGCAAATCCTCACAAAATAACTATTCAAACTGAACTAATTACTGAAGAAAATACAGTATTAATTAGTATCAAAGATAATGGTTGCGGAATGCCAGAATCAGTTAGAGAACGTATATTTGACAATCTTTTTACAACAAAAGGAGTTGGTAAAGGTACGGGATTGGGATTGGCGATCGCCCGCTCTATTGTTGAAGAAACTCATAGTGGTAAATTAAGCTGTAATTCTACACTTGGGGAAGGAACTGAATTTGTAATTGAATTGCCAGTTTGAGTAATAAGTTTGTAGTAAGGGATTTATCCCTGGAATTTTGGGCTAAAGCCCTTACTACCAACCTTCAATTATAAGTTTGTAGTAAGGGATTTATCCCTGGAATTTTGGGCTAAAGCCCTTACTACGAACCCTCGTTAACTAGAATTACAGGAATTGAATTTGATTTTAATACAGTTTGAGAAACTGAACCCAGCAAAATTTTATCTTTAGACTGATGCCCCCGTTTACCCATAACAATATCGGTAATTTGATAATCTTTAGTAACGCGCATAATTTCTTCTGGAATTGAACCCCTAAGCGTAACAAACTGATGAGGAATATCTGCTAAAAGCCGTTGAGATGTTGATTTTAATAACTCTATTTCTTGAGGATTATTTGTTTGGATGATGTGCAGTACAATTACTTTTGCATCGCTACGACGGGCAATATCAGCAGCTTTTATTAATACTTGAGTTGCCATAGAAGAGGTATCAACGGCAGCTAGTAGCAGAATTGAATCGGTAACTGCTACCTTGGTGGGATCTACTTCACCCTTTTCTAACAACTTTGGTGCAAAAGTCGGAATTGCCCAGGCTCCCAGAGGTGCTGTTACCAAGATAGATAAAGCGGCGATCGCTAATATTGTTTCTCCTCCTTCAATTCCTTGTGTTAGGGGAATGGCTCCAATTGCGGCTTGCACTGTGGCTTTTGCTGAGTTACCAGGTAATAAAAATAACCTTTCTTTCCAACTCCAGTTACTTCCGACTGTAGATAAATACCATCCGCAAGCCCTGCCTATCAAGGTTCCAACTGCAAGAATAATTAATCCAGATACTAAAGTATTTTCTAAAACCTGTATTTGAATACTTGCCCCTAATAATACAAACAAAATAATTTGCGCTACTACCCATAAACTATCAAAACCAGAACGCAATTTTCTAGCTAAGGGAGCATCAAATTCAATTAAGAAAAATCCCGTTACCATCACCGCTAAATAACCGGAAAATATTGGTAAATTTTCTGCTAAAACTACTAGCAATAATGCCAAACTTGCCGCAACTAAAGTGTCTTGAACAGTGTTTTGACTCCAGTTTTGCTTAGATAATAATGAAACCAATATTTTTGCAGTCAATAAACCTATGACTATTCCTAGAACAATTTGACAGATAATTTGAATAGGAAGCACTACAAACGCATTTACATTTAAACCGAAAGGTAATGCAATTTCAGAAGTTGTTCCCTGCGCCAAAAAATTCAATAATAAACTAAAGACTAATAGTAATAGTACATCTGATAAAGCACTCCCAGTAAGTATGGCATCGGGGATTCCTTTATTAACTCCCCAACCCAAACTTTTTAGCCGCAGCATTCCCGGTACAATCACCGCTGGCGATTCCGCTCCGATGATACAGCCTAATAATAATCCCGTGGAAAAATCAAACTTAAAAATCCACATGGCAGCCAAAGCAATAACTAAAGCTTCGCAAGTAGCAGGTAAAAACCCCAACCGCAGCGCCACCGTTCCCTGCTGTACAAGTTTTTCTCGATCCAACCCCAACCCAGCCTTCATTAAAATTACCATCACGGCAATAGTTCGCAAAGAAGCAGACGCTGCAAGTACGCCAGGATCTATTAAATCAGTAAATTGAGGCCCCAGAATAATTC
Organism: uncultured Rivularia sp.; assembly: GCA_964395005.1. Lineage (GTDB taxonomy): Bacteria > Cyanobacteriota > Cyanobacteriia > Cyanobacteriales > Nostocaceae > Rivularia. The sequence continues at coordinate 30,790 of CAYMZW010000003.1, read as the reverse complement.
CTACTAAAATCATGCCTACTAATGCAGGAACTTTCAGTCTTTGGGCAATTTGTCCGACAAAAAAACCGACAAATAGAATTAAGATAAAACTTTTTAACATTAATTTTTAGGTAATAGGTAATGGGTAATAGGTAATAGGTAAAATAATTTTAACTACTTCTGAGGAGACGTAAAATTTTACGTCTCTACAACTCTTACCATGCCCCATGTCCAATTACCAATTAGCAATTATCAATTATCAATTATCAATTCTTAATTACCAATTACCTATTAACAATTACCTATTATTATTTTGTCAACTTCAAACAAAACTCTTTACTAAAAAGCTAAAATTTCACATATTGTTTTTTTCTTCACAATTAAGATGAGGTTTACATTTAAATAATTCTTGATAATCTTTTCCAATACAGAAAACGAATTATCTCAAATATTTATTACTCTCTGCGTACTATTTTCCGTTCTTCAATTACAGCTTCATTTCTTAATTATTGAAGTAATTGCATCTATTTATCTTCCGCAAAAATAGTCGGCATATAAGGACAATAAAAAGTGTTGAAAAAAATTACATTGATAGTAGTTATAACTCTACTTTTTTTAAGCGGAGCAACTAATAATGCTTTTGCTCAGATACAATCACCAGGATTTCCACCTGCTGTAAATAATGGTAATGCTTCTACAGCATTTGTGTTAATCTGTGCGGCGCTAGTGTTCTTGATGACACTGGGACTTGCGTTTTTTTACGGTGGGTTTGTCCGTGCCCGTAATGTCCTCAATACCTTGATGATGAGCTTTGTCACGATGGCTATTATCGGTGTCACTTGGGTTTTATGGGGCTATAGCTTTGCTTTTTCACCCGGTAACGCATTTTTTGGTGGGTTTGAATGGTTGGGTTTAAATGATGTTGGCGTGCAGCCAAGTGAATATGCACCACAAATTCCCCACCTAGCATTCATGGCTTATCAGGGAATGTTTGCTATTATTGCCCCTGCATTAATTTCCGGCGCGATCGCAGAAAGGGTAAGTTTCACCGGGTACTCAGTATTCGTGGTTTTGTGGTCATTTTTTATCTATTGCCCCATCGCGCATATGGTATGGGGTATAGGTGGATTATTAAGTTTATCTGGTGGTTGGGGTGCCTTAGATTTTGCTGGTGGTACTGTCATACATATTAGCTCTGGGGTATCTGCTTTCGTTGCAGCAATGTACCTCAAGCCCCGAAAAACCTTTCCCGATAAATTGAGTCCACCACATAACGTACCCTTTATTTTGCTAGGTGCTGGTTTATTATGGTTTGGCTGGTTTGGCTTGACTGCGGGTAGCGCCTTAGAAGCCAATAATTTAGCAGTAGTAGCCTTTGTAAATACCAATACTAGTGCAGCAGCAGCGACTTTAACCTGGTTGATTTTAGAAAAAGTATTGCGCGGTAAATCTACAGCAGTAGGTGCAGCCACAGGAGCCGTTACAGGTTTAGTAGGTATAACACCAGCAGCCGGATTCGTTACACCCATAGCATCAATCTTGATCGGCAGTATCACCGCTTTTATATGCTTTTACGCAGTCAGTCTCAAGCATAAAATGCAGGTTGACGATGCTTTAGATACATTCCCCATACATGGCATAGGCGGAACAGTAGGCGCGATTTTGACAGGTATCTTTGCCACCAGAGCCGTCAATCCAGGAGGAAGAAACGGTTTATTATACGGAAATCCCGAAGAACTACTTTTAGAACTTGCCGCAATTGTAGTTACCTACTTTATCGCTGGATTTGGTACCTGGATTATCCTCAAAGTAGTTGAAAGTACCGTAGGATTGCGAGTACACGAAAACGCCGAATTACAAGGAATAGACATCAGCGAACATGGTGAAGAAGCATATCACTCATAATATACAGAAAGTGAATTTTGGTAAAAGGTAATTGGGGATTGGGCATGGGGGATTGGGCATGGGGCATGGTAAATAGCTCGCAGAGTTAGGAGTTGGTAGTTAGGAGTTGGTAGTTAGTAGTTAGTAGTTAGTAGTTAACTGCCCCTGTTTTACTATTACCAATTACCAACTACCCATTACCAACTACCTATTACCAACTATCAACTACCCATGCCCAATGCCCAATCCCCAATTCCCAATTCGCTATTTCCAATCACCCAAAAAAAGTTAGATGGTAGACTATCATATCCAAATAGATAATTGATGTACTTCGCTACCCGTCGTGTCTAGAATTGCTAAATCTTTTCCTGCTTGGGCATTTTTCTCTTTATTAAGTAACGTCATACTTTTACTAGCGGTAATCTTGCTGATTGGCAAACAGCAGGCTGTTACCGCTTTTTTGAATAATGCTCTTCCCCCGACTCCGGAAGCTACTCCTAACACTCAAACACAGCAAGCCGCTGCCCCTCAATTGGGTAAGCGCCATAAATTTGATTATCAAAAGTGGGTAGGTATTCTCCAACAGGAAGCTGAAGTTGCAGCGCAGAAGAAACCCCGGAATTTAACCATCATGGCTGGAGATTCTTTGAGTTTATGGTTTCCCTCGGAGTTGTTACCTGAGAATAAGACGTGGTTAAATCAAGGAATTTCTGGAGAAAAAACTGCCGGTTTATTACAAAGATTAAATTTATTTGACGAAACCACACCCCAAAGCATTTTTGTGATGATAGGCATCAACGATTTAATTGCTGGTGTGAAAGATCGAACAATATTAGACAATCAACGACAGATATTAAATTATTTACGTAAAAAGCATCCCAAAGCCCAAATAGTAGTACAGTCAATTTTGCCGCATCAAGGCGAAGAAGCTACTTGGGAAGGAAAAGAAAAACTTTTAGCTATTCCTAATAGTCGCATTCGCAACTTAAATCAACAGTTGCGAACCATAGCAGCAGAAGAAAGCGTAAAATACTTAAACCTATACCCTTTATTTGCCGATAAACAAGGAAATCTCAAATCTAACTTTACAACTGATGGATTACACCTTAATCCCAATGGTTATTTAGTCTGGAGTTCGGCTTTACAGTTAACAGTGAACAGTGAACAATTAACAGTGAACAGTGAACAATTAACAGTGAACAGTGAATAGGGAATAGGGAACAGGGAATAGGGAACAATTACCAATTACCAATCCTCTATTCCCACTAACAACTAACAACTAACCACTAACAACTAACAACTAACAACTAACAACCAACATTATGGATACAAAAGCTTTTAAACGTTCATTACAACATTCGGAAAATTACCATCGTCGGGGATTTGGACATCAAGAAGAAGTGGCTACTCAGTTACATTCGGAATATCAAAGCGGTTTAATTCAAGAAATTCGAGATAATAATTATATCTTAAACAGGGGCGATGTTACTATTCGTTTGGCGGAAGCTTTTGGTTTTTGTTGGGGCGTGGAGCGTGCTGTGGCAATGGCTTATGAAACTCGCCAGCATTTCCCTTCCGAACAAATTTGGATTACTAATGAGATTATTCACAACCCATCTGTAAACCAACGTTTGCGAGATATGCAGGTTGGTTTTATTCCTGTAGATGCCGATCGAAAAGACTTTTCTGTAGTTGGTTCTGGAGATGTTGTAATTTTACCTGCTTTCGGCGCAAGCGTTCAAGAAATGCAGGTGCTTTCGGATAAAGGCTGTAAAATTGTCGATACAACTTGCCCTTGGGTTTCTAAAGTTTGGAATACGGTTGAAAAGCACAAAAAAGTTGACTGTACTTCGATCATTCACGGCAAATATAAGCACGAAGAAACTATTGCAACTAGTTCTTTTGCTGGTAAATATCTGATTGTTCTTAATTTGCCAGAAGCTGAATATGTTACCAACTATATTTTGAATGGTGGCGATAAACAAGAGTTCATGTCTAAATTCAGCAAAGCTTGTTCGGAAGGATTCGATCCCGACACCGATTTAGAAAAAGTTGGGATTGCCAATCAAACTACAATGCTCAAAGGAGAAACCGAACAAATTGGTAAGCTATTTGAGCGTACTATGATGAAAAAATATGGCCCTGCCGAATTAAATCAGCATTTTCAAAGCTTTAATACCATTTGCGACGCTACCCAAGAAAGACAAGACGCAATGTTGGAGTTAGTAGAAGAAAAACTCGATTTAATGATAGTGATTGGTGGATTTAATTCATCAAATACCGCTCACTTACAGGAAATCGCAGTTGAAAAAGAGCTTCCTTCTTATCATGTTGATAGCGTTGAAAGAATTTTATCAGTAAATAGCATTGAACATCGTCAGTTAAATGGCGATATCGAAAAATCTCAGAAATGGCTACCAGATGGAAAGATTGTTGTAGGGATTACTTCTGGTGCTTCTACACCGGATAAAGTTGTAGAAGATGTAATCGAGAAGATTTTTGAACTCAAGCAAGCAGCAGTTGCTGTTTAAGTTTAAATCGATTTACAATAAATTTTTTCCAAAAAATTAAGAAACCCGGTTTTTCCCACACAAGCCGGGTTTTTTAGTACCTGAAATTTTTTTACTTTGTAAGGGAACATACCAGGTATATTAACTGTCATTCACTCAAACTTCACTGTTTACTTAATTTTTCATAAATACTTGCGGAAATTTTGAATATAAGAGTGAAGACAATAAAGGCTATCAATATTCAAATTTCGCATTGCTTCCCATATCACCAACAGGGTAAAAAAGATACCACCTATGAATGTAAAAACTACGCAATTAGTTAAGCACTATACAAATCAGCATCTTTCTTACGATAGTTGCATAGTCGATACCAAAATACTCCAATTTTTGACAGATAGCTCGATAAATAAGCCATTATTAAATTCTGACCAGAGAAATTAATAATATTTATCTATCAGGTTAAGTACAGTTAATGCTGTATGATAATTAACACTAATAGCCAAGTTGCTTCTAAAGACAAATATTTAATTGTAGCATTAAGTTATTGATTTAGAACAGTAAAAACTAGTAAATTAACAGAAGTTAACTGCTATTCCTGGCCAAAATTTAGGTATATAAAGACTATTCCTCTCTCAACTAATTTCTGAGTCAGAGTGAGGAATTATCCTCCTATGTCTAAATATCTACTCAAACTAAAAGGGTTAAGGATTATGATGAGGATCAATCAAAAATTAGCACTTGCTACTGCTTGTCTGACCATATTTTCGGCTGTAGCTGTGAAACCAGTAAATGCTATCGACAACAACATATCAGGGCAATTGATAGCGCAATCGTCCTTCAATGATGAACCAATTATTGATGAGAATTCTGAGATTAGTCAAAATGATGTACCATCATCCAATATACAAAGTTCCGATGACTCTTGGATAATGCCTGTTTTATGGGGATTAGGTGGATACTTGATTGGGAGTCTTGTAGGAACAAATAAGACTTATACCAAAATGAACAAAGGTCGTTAATCTGCATTTATGTCATCTCTAAAAGGGTGTTTCTCTTCACATGAACTCGGCTAGAAATCTAAATTAGCGACTTCCCATAACGATTTAATGGTGGACAATTATTAGTCTGTCCACCATTTATGGATAATAGGGAATAGGGAATAGGGAAATATAGCGCTTTTCCGTTAAGTAGAATACATTTGAAACCTCACCCTGTCCTCCGGACATCCCTCTCCTTAGTAAGGAGAGGGAACGAGGGTGAGGTCAATTTGTATTACACTAAGCGTGAAAACTGCTGTATTTATAAGTCTAAACTCTTAACTCTAAACTCCTAACTCCTAACTCCTAACTCCTAACTCTCGATCTCTGTGCCAAACAAGGTTAGGTACATCAAACGATAGATGTCTGTATTATCTACAGTAGTAGGTAGTTTATCTGCGTTTAATCCGTGTGTTTTAGCGACAATAGAACCAGTAAAATCATTGAACCCTGCCCAGGCGATCGCAAAGGGATAATTATTTCCTTGTTTATCTGGCCCCGACATAAAAGGTAGGGTAGCTGTGCCATCTTTACCATCCCAAGGTGCGCCGTTATCTCCTTTTTCTGGTACGGGTTTATCTAAAGGAAATTGTTCGGTGGTGCCTCCAATTACTTCTAAGCCGCCTGCATCGCTATCGGCAGCAGTAATTAATAATGTATTCTTGTTTTTTTGATCGATAAATTCCATTGCTACACCAACCGCGTCATCGGCACGTTTGACTGCTTCTATACAGCCTTTAGCATTGTTGCGATTACAAAAGTTGTCGCTTCCTTCTTCTTCTAAAACAATGAAAAAGCCATTTGAATTTTGAGATACAATTTTTAAAGTTGCATCTAACATTTGCGAGACTGTTGGCGTGTCTGAAACGTATAAGGGTAAATTTTTCTCTTTTAAATCTTCTTCGGATTCGTCGTTATAAGTATCTGTTGCAGCGAATATTCCTAATACTTTTTTAGTATCTGCGGGTAAATCTAAAAGTTCGTCGCGGGTATAAACTACGGTATAGCCCTTTTTTTTGGCTTCTTCGATTAAATTCAATCCATCTTCTCGCTGACTTTCATCGGCTTTGGCGTATTTTCCCGCAGTACCTTTAGGCAAATAAAATACTTCACCACCACCTAAAATAACATCGACACCAGAATTAACTATTTGCTTAGTGATTTCTGTAAACTCGCGACGAGTCTTGGTTTTTGCAACAAATGCACCAGTTCCCGGCTCCGGTATAATACCGGAATTGATAATTGCCGTGGCTTTACCGGCTTCAACCGCTTCTTCCATAATAGTTTGTGGTTTACCCGAAGCTGCAATTATAGGTTGTCCGTTTTGATCTAATCCAAAAGAATCATCATTTACTTTTACTCCCGTAGCATGAATTACCGCACCCGCATTAGAAGTCGCGGTAAGTTGATTTTTCAGATGTCCTAGATAAACACCACTATTTGACATCTTATCCCAATTTAATCTACTATCCGGGCCATAATTAAGCATTCGTGCCGCACCCCAATGGGATGCACTTGTACCATCTGGATGGATAAATATTACGTTTCCCTGGCTACCTAGACTCGCGGTAGTTCGATCGGATGTAGAAGTGTTACATCCAGCTAAAGCTAATATTACTAAGGCTGCTAAAGCAATAATTTTTCTGTTAACAAGCAACATGGTTTTCTAAATACTCAATATATTTGTTTCTAAGTTAGTTACGGCTTTTACGATCTCAACCCTGCGCTAGATATAGCAATGTGTTTGAAATTTGTAAATATTTTAAGGATTAAACTTTCTTAGTCAAAAATAAAAAACAGTCAATTTTATAAGTATTTTCTAGTATATCCGGAAACAATAAGCGTGAGATGTATATATGTATTGTATTTTTTAAGTATTTTTGACTATGTTTTTTTCAGAAGCTTTGGCAAGCAAAATTACCGAAGAAATTGTCAAAAGTTTGGTTAGTATTTTTATCGGAGAAAGCTGGGATAAAGTATCGAAGCTAGGATATATCTTAGATAGAAAGACTCAGCAAATATTATTTAATGCATCGCAAAAGTATATACAAAACTATACAGAGCGTCACGGTTGTCTGAAAGTCTTGGGTATGCCGGAGCCTGTAGAACTGGAAAAGGTTTATACTAATGTACGTTTTCTAGAAAGATTGAATATTCGTCAGTTTGAATCTATTGAAAATTTGGAAAAAATTTACCGACAAAATCGCAGTTTTCAACCACAAAATACTTTAGATTTAAATGGAATTCAAGTAGCTAATGAAAAGCAGTATTTAATGGTTTTAGGTGGCCCAGGTGTTGGGAAGTCTACGTTTTTACGTAAAATGGGACTCGAAGCACTCAAGGGAAACGAAGGAGGATATCGACATAAGTGTATTCCAGTTTTTATTGATTTAAAAAGGTTTGAGTCAAAAGAAGAAATTGATACCTTACAAGCGATTGTTGAAGAGTTTAGCATTTGTGGCTTTCCCGATGCAGAAGCAGCTACAGAAAAATTACTTAACTCAGGTAAGTTATTAATTATATTAGATGGCTTGGATGAAGTTCCAGGAAAAGTCACTAATGATGTAATTGAGCATATTCACAATTTTTGCGATAAATACGATAAGAATCGCTTCATTATTTCTTGTCGAACTGCTGCCTATAATCATAATTTTCTTCGCTTTACTGATGTAGCAATGGCAGAGTTTAGCAATACTCAAATTAAGCAGTTCATTTATAATTGGTTTCAGTCAGAATCTGATAAAAAAATAGATACGGCAGCTAAATGTTGGGAATTACTACAAAAGCCAATAAATGCAGGAGCAAAAGAATTAGCAAATACTCCTCTATTATTAACTTTACTATGTTTGGTTTATCACCGTTCGCAAAATTTTCCTAATAATCGCAGTGTTTTATATAGAAAGTCATTAAGACTATTTTTAGAAGAGTGGGCTGCCGAAAGAAGAATTATGCGAAAGGCTATTTACGAAGGTTTAAATACAGAATATCAAGAAATATTACTTTCTCAAATTGCTCATTCTGGGTTTGAAATTGACCAATTATTTTTTGGTAAGCGAGATGTTGTTGATAGAATTAGGTTTTTTTTGCAAGATAATTTGAATGCACCAAAGCATCTCGATGGAGAAAAGGTTTTAACTGCGATCGCAATTCATCAAGGAATTTTAGTAGAGAGGGCTGAAGATGTATTTTCGTTTTCTCATTTGACGCTCCAGGAATATTTAACAGCGCAACATATTGTCGATAATTGTCAAATTCAACAATTAGTAGATCGGCAACTTACTGATAGACGTTGGCACGAGGTATTTCAATTAGTTGCGGGTTTGATGCGCGGTGGAGTAGATGATTTACTATTAATGATGGAAGCAAAAGCACAAAAATATGTTAATACTTCAAAGTTACAAGGTTTATTAAAATGGGCAGAAGAAGCTACTACAGATACTCACGAAGATTATAGTTTAAGTGCAAAACGTGCAACAGCATTGTTTTTAGCAGTTGCAAGAGATAGCGTATTAGATTTTGTGACACTTTTAAGTCCGAAACTTTCAAGCATAATGGAAATAACCTGCACTTTAAACTTTGCTCGTGCGGTTAATTATCCTCGCGGTAAAAATAGCACAAGTCGCGCTTTGTCTGATGCTTTCTCTCGTACTGTAGTCAAACAGTTAGATGATTTTAAAATATTTAAGTATGTGGAATTTAACACTGTAGTAACACGTTTAAACAAAATTAAAAATCAAGCTCCTAGAAGTTACGAACCTTACAGAGCGCATAAAGGATTTAACAATCGGGTTTCTAATATCTGGTTTAGTTCTTTAAAACTAAATTCCGCTTTAGTCAACTTATCAAATGAAGAATTAGAAGCTCTGGATAATTTTATCTATATTAATTCGCTGATAGTACGCTGTAAGCAAGCAGCAGTTAGAGTATCTTCTAAAACTTGGTCAGAAATTGAAAATCGAATGCTATTAGCTCAAAGCAGTTAGCAATGAAAAGTTAGTGAAATAAACTTTACAACATATTTATAAGACTTACGCAATCGCAACGGTGTCCGCAGGTATTTCAGACATTCTAGATCCCCCCAACCCCCCTTTTTAAGGGGGGCTCTATTAAGTCCTGATTTATAGGAAATTAGGGAAAGTTTTAGCAGCTAAAGTTCTTACTACGAACTTTTCCTATTTTTATCCTCTATTTTATTACAAATATTCTCTACCAAAATAAAATACACTGTATTTTGAGCTACTATTAAAATAATAAATATCAGTTTTATTACGGAGCTTTTTATCTGATGATATAAAAAACAAAGATAAAAAATCGTAATTTAAGATAGATATATACGATAGATAATTAAGCTCGATATGGTTCGTAATGGGAGTAATTGATGCGATTTGAATGGACAAATATTTTTGCAGATATTGACCCAAGATTGCAAATACTTATACAACGTCGTCGCAGAGGACTTTCTACTCCACCCACAGCTTCAACAGAGGTGGGAGAAGTTGCTGCGATCGCGAAGGTGAACGATCTAAAAGCATGGCTCTCAATGACGGAAGTAAGAGAAGGTGCTGTGCTTGGAAGTACTTCAGATGGAGATATTATTGTTACTGCCAGAGTTCCCGTATCGCGATTGCAATCTGTGCGTACTTCGCCTTGCGTTGTCAGTTTACAAGCGTCGCAAAGTTTGCAGCTAGCTACGGAAGAATTAATCTCCCAGCCCCCTTACCTGCAAGAGAATGGGGAGAATTTTGAGCCTTTGTTTGATGTCGAGAGTTCGTTGGATAAACAGCAGGGAAAGAATGCAGTTGTAGGAATTATTGATGTGGGTTGTGATTTTGTTCACCAAAATTTTCGTCACCCGGATGGCTCTACCAGAATACTTGCTTTATGGGATCAAGATGGTTCCTCCGCACCCGATAGCCCTTTCGGCTATGGAAAAGTTTATAGCAGTGCAGAAATTAATCAAGCTTTACAAGCTGAAGATCCTTATAAGGCGTTGGGTTACTATCCCGGAAAATATGCTCACGGTACTCATGTAATGGATATCGCTGCGGGAAATGGAAACGGTACCGGAAATCCGGGTATGGCTCCCCAAGCTGATATTGTGTTTGTACATTTTTCTACTGGTGCTGTGGAAACAGTTTCAACTAATGGCAATTCGGCTGTGGATAAGTCTTTGGGAGATACTACCGAACTTGTAGAAGCGGTAGATTTTATCTTTGAAATGGCGGATGATCGCCCCTGTACCATAAATATTAGTTTAGCGATGCATGGCGGCCCTCATGATGGTACTGCTTTAGTTGAACAAAGTATAGATGCTTTGGTGGAAGCAAAACCAAATCGAGCCGTAGTTATTGCTGCTGGTAATTCTTATTTCAAAGGAATTCATGCTTCAGGAAAGGTAGAACAAAATGGTTTTACCGATTTGCACTGGGATATTCCTAGAGGGCATTGGCAGTACAAAGCATTGGAACTTTGGTATGATGGCTCGGATAAATTCCGTTTAGAAATTATTCCTCCCGATGGCGAACCTTTGGTAAGTCTGCAATTAGGAGAAAATGGAGAAATTGTAGACGAAGATGATAACACCGTAATTTATTTATCTCACCGTTTTTGCGATCCCAACAACGGCGATAATATGATTGGTGTTTTTATGGAATCCCGAATTCCGGGAGGGATCTGGACATTACGACTGCATGGAGTTGAAGTAGAAAACGGTGATTTTCACGCTTGGATAGAACGCGAAGATGGTTCTCAAACCAGCTTTGTTGAACCTCACGATAATACCCACACCGTTAACTCCATCGGCTGCGGACGTAATATCATTATGGTTGGCTCTTACGATCCGACAAAACCCAGCCAACCTATATCATACTTTTCTAGTTCCGGCCCAACTCGTGACGAACGAAAAAAACCCGATTTTATTGCTCCTGGGCAAAATATATGGGCAGCATCTTCACTTACTCAAATTCAATCTTACCGAAAATCCGGCACCAGTATGTCCGCACCCGTTGTTACGGGAATAATCGCTTTGATGTTAAGTGAAGCTCGCGATCGCAACATTGAATTAGATATCAACCAAATTCGCGATATTCTCATCCAAAGCGCTGAAAAAAACTTCCCAAAAGATCCGTTAGAGAAAGCCCGTTATGGTTATGGCCCGATAGATGTTAATGTTGCTCTTTCACTCATTAGAGCGATGTGATAGCATTAGGTCATAGAATATAATATTATTCGACCATAAATTAAAGTTTTGAACAAGGAATAGTTACCTATGCTTTATGTAGCAGGTAAACCAGTGCGCGTTAGAAAAAGTATGCTGCACGGCTGTCATAAAAAAGAACACGGCTCCGAAATGGCTCAATCGCAACAAACTAATAGCGGCGATCTTTTCGGTGTAACCATAAAAGTCGCAGAGCCTGGTTACGTACCCGCAGGCGTGAAATTAAGAGGTCATATTTCAGAAAATTTATTTACAGCAACCGTTACCCCAGAAGATATTGAAAACCTAGAAACTGATTCTAAGGTAGTTTCAATAAGTGCGCCAAGAAAATTGCACTCTGCCGGGAATAATTCTGTAGCCTAAATATCTTTGACATCAAAATTGATTACTAGAATTGACAATTTTGCTATTTTATGTATCTGTACGTATTATAGCGTAATTAAATAAAAATTATGGCAGAACAGCGCAAATTAAATAGAAGTATGGTATAGAAGGCGGCTATTAACTAGTCGCCTTTTGTTATTTGGGAATTGGTAATTGAGAATAGTTAGGAGTGAGGAGTAAGGAGTTAGGAGTTAAGAATGAGGAATAATCTTTCCCCTTGTCCCCTTGTCCCCTTGTCTCCCTATCTCCCCATCTCCCCATCTCCCCCCTTTCACTTCTCTACAGCAATCTCCCCCGCTTCCTCAACCTGGGGATTCAAACGATAGCCAATACCATAGACAGTTTCAATAATATTGCTAGGGGCACCCGCAGCTTTTAACTTCATTCGTAATCCTTTGATATGAGTGCGAACGGCTTCTTCTGTGGGAGCGTCTTTATAAGTCCAAATACGATCTAAAATGATGCTGCAACTAAATACCTGATGAGTGTTTCGTAAAAAAAGCTCTAACAACGCATACTCTTTAGGAGTTAAGGTTAGGAACTGTTTATTATAAGTAACTTGATGACTTCTGGGATCGAGCTGTAGAGAACCCCATTTTAAAACGGGTAAGGATTTTATTTTTCCCCTACGTAAAAGCGCCCTGATACGAGCGGTTAATTCTTCTTCGTCAAAGGGTTTAACCATGTAGTCGTCTGCACCAGCATCCAAACCTACTGCTTTTTCATGAGGGCAGCTTAATCCCGTTAATAGCATGATAGGTGTTTGCAAACCGTCAGAACGAATTTGTCGGCATAGGCTAATGCCATCTATTTTAGGTAAAGTAATATCAAGGATAATTAAGTCATAATCAAAAAGTCTTATAAATCCCCAAGCTTCTTCTCCATCGAAGGCAATTTCAACTACATAATTTTGATAAGCAAGAATCAAATTCAGCGATGAAGCAACATATTGGTCATCTTCTACAACTAATATTTTCATCTGAAAATTAACTCTATAGCTTTCTAGTATCAAAGCGAGGAAGGATTAAGATAAAAAGACTTAGTTTAAATTTTAGAATATCAAATAAATTATGCTTTGCTTTACTTAACAAATGTCAACTATTATTTATTTTTATTCAAACAAATAATATAGGTCACTACCTAATTAATCAAGGAGTGACCTATCGCAAAACTGAACGATCTTTTGATGTAACTTTGATTTAATTAATAAACATGGCTAATAGCAAGTTCGGAAGAATTAATCCTACAGGCACGGGATTTTAAACTTGATTTTTCCCTTTTTTGATGGATTATAGACAGTTTACCCGATATTGCTTCCGTTAATGAATGAGAATTTGCTAATTCGCATACGGGCATTTCTTGCCAACAGCTAGGACAAAACCAGTAAATATGGTTATGACTGATATGGCATAAAAGCGTGTCTCTACAACAAGGGCAATAATTCATAATGTTTTTTAACCTAATTTAATAATTTGCAATTATCTAAAGTCAGATAAAAACTTTTTGCTTCTCAAGCTTTCGGAACGGTAATTCTTTGAGATTATCAAATAAATGTGAGAAATTTGTGAGGGCTTGAGCTACATAGAACTTAATACTCACGAAATCCTCATAATTTTTATCTATAAAGAAATCAGTTAGTAGTTAGTAGTTAAGTAAGGAATAATCTATATGTTAAATAGAATTCTTGTAGCGATCGATAGTTCTTCATCTAGTCAACAAGTGTTTGATGAAGCGGTATCTTTGGCAAAAGCAACAGATGCTAATTTAATGCTTTTACACGTTTTGTCTCCCCTTGATGAGCAATACGTCGATCCTTTGTTTTTACAGCCAACGATTCTTTATCCGCAATTGCAGGGGAATAATAGTAAATATGCGAATGATTGGGAAAAGCTGAAACAAGATAGATTTAATTGGCTGCGTTATTTGTGTCAGCAAGCAACCGAATTAGGAGTTAAAGCGGAATTTTCTCTAAATATTGGCGAAGCATCTCGAATGATTTGCGATATAGCTCGAAATTGGCAGGCTGATGTTATTGTAATTGGCCGTCGTGGTCGTCGGGGAATCAGCGAACTATTAATGGGCAGCGTTAGCAATTATGTACTTCATCATGCTCATTGTTCGGTGCTTACAATACAAGGAATAGCTTCTGAGAAAGAGAAAGTAGATCGAAGAGAAAAAGCAGAAGTTGTAGGTATTTGAAGATTTTGGCTATATTTTGTTAATTGTAGAGACATTTTAGGTATCGTGTCTCTACAGTTAATTGTTCGTTTATTGAAAATCGCTATAATATTAATGTGACTGAAATTTTCTTAAAAACCTTTTAATTCAATCTTTTTTTTTGATTCAAATTTATCAAAATTAGCTTATTATTGCCTATATTATTTGTAAGGCATTTTAATTATGTCATCTATTACCAATCCAAATGATTTATTTGCTTTAAATCGGGTTATTGAAACTTATTGTTTGACAGTGACACCCGATACTCTGGTAAATGATGCAATTACTTTAATGCTGAATATAAGCTATGCCTCGGATGAGCAAGCAAGTTGTGTTTTAGTAACCCAAGAATGTCGTTTAGTCGGAATATTAACTCAAATTGATGCTTTAAGGTTTGCAGCTTCTGGTAAAACATCGTCTGTGAAAATAGCTGACGTGATGAGACGAGATGTAATCACTATTAAGAAATCTCCTTTTCAAGATGTTTTTACAGCGTTACAAGTAATGCATCAGTATGGGATTTCTTATTTACCAGTTGTTGACGATCAAAATTTTTTACTGGGAATTGTCAAAGAGAAAAGTTTATTGCAATTTTTTGCGGACGAAGATAATGGTGTTGTTAGCAGATTAAAAAATGCAAGTGCTGGGTGCAAGCTAGAAGCTAATAGTATTTTGGCTGCGGAAGCTCAAATAGCTCAAATTAAGTTTGATGCAAATATTTTAGCTCATATTAGCGATGCGGTTATTGCGATCGATAACGAACATAAAATTATTTATTTAAATAAACAAGCCGAGCTGCAATACAACATTAATGCCCAGGAGTTTATTGGACGTAGTTTAACAGAAGTATATGAATATCGCTGGCTCAATCGAAACGATGGGATTGTTGCCAAACAAAGTTTAGCTAAAAATGGTTGGTGGCAGGGAGAAAATATTCATATTAAGAGGAATGGTGAGGTAATTTATGTTGAGTTATCGATTCGCTATTTAGTTAATAATAGCGGTGAAAAAATCGGTTTGTTGGCTGTGGTTCGAGATATAACTGGGCGCAAGCAAGCTGAAGAGAAGTTACGTCAAACTCAAGCTTTGCTGCAAGAAGCGCAGAGAATTGCTAAAATCGGTAGTTGGTCTTGGGATTTGACTAAAGACGAAGCTTGGTGGTCAAAACAATTTTATCGGTTTGCTAATCGCGATAAAGGTAATTCTACACCCAAAATTGAAACTATAAGTCAGTTTATTCATCCGGAGGATAGGGAGAGAGTAAATCGACTGACTTTAAATGCGATAGAAAAAGGTATTCCTTACGAGACAGAATTTAGATTTATCCGCTCCGATGGTTCGATTGGTTATGCATTTTCTTGTGGAAAAATAGAAAGAGATGCAGCCGGAAAAATTGTCCGTTTTTACGGAATTTCTAAGGATATCAGCAAATATAAGCAGGCAGAATCAGCGTTGCGGGAAAGTGAAGCCAGATTTCGCAAGATGGCAGATACAGCCCCCGTACTGATTTGGATGGCTGGATGCGATAAACTTTGCAACTATTTTAATGCCGTGTGGTTGGAATTTACCGGAAGAACTTTAGAAGAAGAAATCGGTAATGGTTGGGAGGCGGGAATTCATCCAGACGATCGAGAAAGATGTGTGAAAATTTATGTTGATGCTTTCGATGCCCGTCAAGCGTTTTCGATGGAATACCGCTTGCAAAACAGGAATAAGGAATATCGCTGGATTTTGGATAAAGGTACACCAAGATTTAATTCAGATGGAAATTTTGAAGGCTACATTGGCTCTTGCATAGATATAACCGAGCGCAAACAAGCAGAAAAGAAAATTGCCGAGCAAGCAGTTTTGCTTGATGTTGCTACAGATGCAATTCTATTAAGAGATTTATCAGGAACAATTTTATACTGCAACCAAAGCGCGAAAAGAATGTATGGTTGGACGGAAGAGGAATTTTTAGGTAAGAGTGCCAACGAGCTTTTATTCAAGGAATATACTCAAGAATTGGCAGAAGCAATGCGGGAAGTTACGGTGAATGGCGCGTGGCAAGGTGAATTAAAAAAAGTTACCAAGCTTCGTAGAGATATTACTGTAGCCAGTCGCTGGACTTTGGTACGCGACGAAGCCGGAAACCCCAAATCAATATTGAGTGTAGATACCGACATCACCGAGAAAAAACAGCTTGAAAATCAGTTTCTCCGCGCTCAACGTCTGGAAAGCCTGGGTACATTAGCTTCCGGTATTGCCCATGACTTAAATAATATGCTCACACCAATATTGGCTATATCTCAACTATTGCCGCTTAGACTCGGGAATGTAGATAAAACTTCGAGTGAAATGTTGGAAATGCTCGAAGCTACTGCTAAACGGGGAGCTAATTTAGTCAAACAAGTTCTTTCGTTTGCTCGTGGTAATGAAGGTAAGCGCACGGTGCTGCAAATCAAGCATCTATTGAAAGATATTGAGCAGTTTGCTAAAGGTACATTTCCTAAGAGCATCACAATTGAAAGAGATTTTCCGCGAGATTTATCGACAGTTTCAGCAGACGCGACTCAACTGCATCAACTATTTATGAATTTAGTAGTTAATGCCCGCGATGCAATGCCCGATGGAGGAATTTTAAGCATTGAAGCTCAAAATAAGTTTATTGATGAAAGCTATGCCAAAATGAACATTGAGGCGAAAGTTGGTTCCTATATTGTAGTTACTATTACCGATACCGGAATTGGGATTTCTCCACAAGTTATAAATAGAATTTTTGACCCGTTTTTCACCACTAAAGAAGTAGGAGAAGGGACAGGATTAGGTTTATCAACGGTTTTAGGCATTGTCAAAAACCACGGTGGTTTTGTTGAAGTATCCAGCGAAATTAACAAAGGTACTCAATTCAAAGTTTATTTACCAAGTATAAAAGGAGAGGTTTCTTCGACATCGGCAGGGGAACAGTTACCTATAGGAAATAACGAATTAATTTTAGTTGTAGATGATGAAGTGGCAATTTGTGAAATTCTCAAAAGCACACTTGAAACCTATAATTACCGCGTAATGATAGCTAGAGATGGCATCGAAGCTATTGCAGTTTACGTACAGCATAAAAAGGAAATTGATGTTGTTTTAATTGATATAATGATGCCATCAATGGACGGATCAATAGCCATCCGTACCTTACAACAAATGAATCCACAAGTAAAAATTATTGCGATGAGTGGATTAGTTTCTAATGAAGCTCTAGCACAATCTAGCAACACTAATATTCAAGCTTTTTTAAATAAACCTTTTAGTGCTAGTGAGTTATTAAATACTTTGCAAAGGATTAAAAGTTAGGAGTTAGGAATTAGGAGTTAGGAGTTAGGAGTTAGGAGTTTGGTAACGAATGGAGTTTGGTGTTGGAATGAAGCCATAATGCACCCTACTAACTTTCCTATCTTTAATAATAATTGATTATATAAAATATATGTTTTGGAATACTCTCTAAAGATATATTTGGGAACATTCCTTTCAGTAGTTGACAAATGCATTTAATTAGTATCTTAGATAATAATTATTGGTTAAGTTTTTGTTAAATTGAAAATTTCAGTATTAATGTGAATTTAAGATTAAAGAATAAATTTATTTTAAGAATATCTAGATTATCTCTGTCTTTTGCCTCTTTCTTAAGATAGAAGCCAATTGACCTTTTATGTTTTATTCTTGACAGAGTTAAATGTCTGAAATTTTGCAAATCATCGCCTATCTAAAAGAATTAAAAAAAAATTATATAGCTGCAAATCTATAAATAACTGACGTGATTGCAGTGTGAGGAGGATAGGAAAAGTTTTAAATAATAATCCCTAATTCCTATTTCAGGCAATGCATTTTAGCCTTAAGTGCTAATTGCAATTATTAGACAAGAACATTGAAAGGAGAAATTTTCATGCTTAATAGATTTCGTTCAAAAGCTTTGGCTCTAGCATTAGCTGCGGTAATTCTTCCAGCTTGTGCTGAGACAGCAGACAATACCACACAACAAGAGCAAGAAAACGTCACGGCTGAAGAAGTTGCTGATAAAACTAATAAGTTTATCGGACAAACAGTTACTATTAGAAGCAACGCTATAAATAAGATTAGCGAGTCTACATTTGCCGTTACCGATGATGACTTTTTTGGTGGTGATACTATCCTAGTTGTGAATGCAACCGGAGATACTCAACCACTACCTGAAGATGTAGAATTGCAAATCACGGGTGAAGTGAAAAAGTATGGAACTGATAATTTCAACAAAGATTATAAGTTGAACCTTGACTCGAAAGAGTACGAAAAGTTTGAAGGTAAAGCAGCAATGGTTGCTCAATCCATCGCACTAGCGCCAAAACCAGGTCAAATTACATCAAACCCTGACGAATATTACGATAAAGTGATTGCGGTACCGGGTAAAATCAAAAATGTAACTGGTAAAGATGTATTTACTTTGGATGGTTCATTGATTGGTGCTGAAG
The DNA here is from genome assembly GCA_964395005.1 of uncultured Rivularia sp. GTDB lineage: Bacteria > Cyanobacteriota > Cyanobacteriia > Cyanobacteriales > Nostocaceae > Rivularia. The sequence continues at coordinate 12,087 of CAYMZW010000003.1, read as the reverse complement.
AGCTATTAGTTTTGGTACCAGATGATAAAGATGTAGTTCCATACGGAAAGAATGTTAAAGCCGGTGAAACGGTTGTTACTACTGGTACTTTGGAAAAATTTACAGTTGCTGACTTAGAAAGAGATTATAAATTTACTTGGGATGATGGTATCAAAACAAAATTAGAAGCAGACTACAAAGATAAGCCCGTTTTGATCGTTAAAACGATTTATCCTTCTGCATTACCTAACTCTCTTGAAAAATAAGTTAGTGTTTGCACGTCGATATAAGGTACTTATCGTACTGACAAAAGCCATACAGTGGAATACCAAGTATATTTTGTAGATCAAGAGGCGATCTTTTAGGTGTCGTCGCTGGTGCGGCGGGAGCCGCACCTAACTTAATTTTAGATGCGTTTGCCCTGGAATAAACAATAGTATTTATTCTTAAAATCAATTAATGAAGCGAATGTAGTAAGCACAGCAAGAATTTCAAGTTTTAGTTTATATTTTTAGCATACTAATTGTTGAAGAACCTGATTTCTTAATTACATGCTTTCAAAATAAATATATTTATAGCACTATATTATAAAGTTAGCGTAAAGAATATCTCCCGCTAACTTATTGCCTTCATCTGAATTTAAAATCATCCAATCGGTTGTTTACCTGGATTAACAGCGTGAATGAATTCACTACCAGATGCGGGGAATCCTCTTTTATAACAAGCTTCTTCCGGTTTTCCCCATCCCAACTGTAAAATGATTTCTAAAAAGTTAGTATTTTCCCATTTCCACAAACTAGACCATTGCATTCTTTGGTCAATTCTCTTAATATCTTCTATATTGATTTGTTGATACTGTTTACCGTTACTAACGCTTAAATAAAAGTCCATTCCTACAGTGACTTTATACCAAAATTCAAAAATAGAACTTTTGGCAGACTCTAATATTTTTAAGTCATTTTGTAGCGAAATTAATTGTCCATCAACTTCGGGGTAACGTAAAGTTTCACCTTTGACATTTACCTCTCGCCACACAATACCAGAAATTTGATGTTCTCTTTGATATTCGTGAATGGCAGATTTAAAATCTTGATAGGCAGTAAACTTTTGCAAGCCTTCAGTTTTGATAAACTGATCGATTACAGGATTACCAGATACTTTCACCTCTAATTTCAAACGTTTTCCTGTCAGACAAGCTTGGCGCTCGTCAGTTAAAATTTGAATCAGTTCCTCGGTAGTGTAAACTTCTGACATCAGAATACACTCTTATAATAATTATATTTACCATTGGTCAGTTAACAGCAATTTATAATTGCTTTATCGCTGACTCCTAGATATTATCCTTTCATTTTCGAGATTGCAGTATTAGATATCACTAAAAACTAAGTGCCGAACAAATTTTTCGGCACTTTAAGTTATTCAGATAACTCACTACTGAACTCATTAAAGGAGCGCCGCTTTAATTCTACCGACTCAGAACGCGGTAACAAATCAAACACTTCCCGGAATTTGTCATCTATTTCCTCAAAAGGCACTTGACCTTTTTTGTTTAAAATCACATCTCCCTCTTGATTAAATAGTACTACTTGAGGAACACCACCGGAATAGTAATAATTTGGTTCTGTAGGAGAATCCTTTGCTTTGAGTGATATTCTATCTACATCCACAGCGATAATTTCTGCTACGCTACCGTAAAATGACTGGATGCGGGAAATAACTACAGCGTACTGTTTGCAATCGCGACTATCATCCACGTAGAAAGCTAACATTGTAGGTTTGTGATTTGTCAAAGCTTCAGCTAAAGTCGCGTGTGCCGGAACCAGCGAGCCGTTGCCAGCATAAACCATAAAGATATTGCCTTCATAGTTATCATCATCGATCGCCGCAACCGCCGGTTGTATGCTTGTAAATAAAATGCAGCTAATAAGTATTAATAAAGACACACAACGTCGCCAATCATAAGAGAAAATATGTAAAATACGCAATTTTAATTTATTCATCCAAAGCACCTTTTAATAAGCTAGATATTGTTTTAAGTTTATGCTGAAATGAACTTTAACATATGGATATATAGAAAATTGGGAATAGGGGATTGGGAATAGCTTATTAAGTTAGGAGTTAAGAGTGAGGAGTTAGGAATTAAAAGATTGTGGATTTTAGATTTGGAATAGGCAATTGGGCATCGAGAGCTTCGCTAACGCACTAAAAATGACTTTAGAACTCTTAACTCCTAACTCCTAACTCCTAATTCCTAACTCCCCCTCTTGCGAATTTGTCACCTTAACACTGGCTTTTTCTCCGGGGATTCGCTAAACTCACGCTTATTAAATTTAAAACTTATATCTACTAGTGGTACGTTTGTGGGAATTCAATTTATAGATAAATTACGGCTTGGTTTGGCTGTATCTACTGCAAAAAGCGTAACTTTTGGTGTCCGTACTTTGCGTTTGGGTGCTGCTTCTGTATTACCCGGCTCGATTGCGCGACGTATTCAACCCAAACTGTTGCAGTCTTTGAGTCAGCAAGTTAAAAAAGGCATTATTTTAATTGCTGGTACCAATGGTAAAACTACCACATCTTTGCTTTTACGCACGATGTTGGAGGAACAAGGGTTTGTGGTTGCTCTTAATTCTACTGGTGCCAATCTAGAAAATGGGTTGGTAACGGCTTTGATGGAAAGTGCCAATTTGGTTGGTAATTTAGATGTAGATTACGCCATTTTGGAAGTTGATGAAAATATTGTTGCTAAAGTATTGGAGCCGATTCAACCAACAATTATTCTTTGTTTAAATCTATTTCGCGATCAACTCGATCGATACGGTGAAGTAGATTCTATTAGCAAACGGTGGACAAAAGCAATTTCTACTCTTGCACCAAATACGGTAGTGATTCCGAATGCTGACGATCCGACTTTATCTTATCTAGGTCAGCAATTATCTCAAAAAGTCGTATTTTTTGGTTTAACTGAACCTGAAAAGTATTTAGAAGCAATTCCTCACGCAGTAGATTCAATTTACTGTCCTAATTGCGGGCATTCTTTGGATTACAAAGGAGTTTATCTATCGCATTTAGGAGATTACACTTGTCCAAGCTGCGGCTTTGAAAAAAGCGAACCTGCTTTAAAGAGTCGCGAATGGGAACAAGTTCTAGTAGGACTTTATAACAAATACAATACCTTAGCAGCTGCCACAGCCGCCAAAGAATTAGGAATTGAAGAAACTAACATCCGTAAAGCAATTCCGAAATTTAAACCAGCTTTTGGGCGTGCCGAAGAATTAATTATTAATGGTAAAAAAGTACGTATTCTGCTATCGAAAAACCCCGTCGGTACCAATGAAACGATTCGCGTAGTTACCGAAAGCAACAACAAAACAACCTTGCTGGTTTTAAACGATCGCGTACAGGATGGCGAAGATGTATCCTGGATTTGGGACGTTGACACCGAAAAATTAGTACAGCGCGGAGGTACCTTAGTTGTCAGCGGCGATCGCGTTTATGATATGGCTTTACGTCTGCGCTACAGCCAAAAGTCCAACGATAGCAATTTTAACTTAATCGTCGAAGAAGATTTACAGCAAGCAATTACAACCGCCTTAGAAAATACTCCCGAAAACGAAACCTTACATATCTTACCTACATACACAGCGATGTTAGACGTGCGAGAAGCATTAACTGGTAAGAAAATTCGATGATGGGCATCGGGCATAGGGCATTGGTAATTGGTAATTCCTAACTTTTAACTCCTAACTCCCAACTCCTAGCTCCTAACTCCTAACTCCTAACTCCTAACTCTTCCCCTACTCCCCTTATTATGAATAACCAAAAATTTGAATTAACTATAGGCTGGCTTTACCCAACATTAATGAGTACTTATGGTGACAGGGGTAATGTTATCGTTATCGAGCGTCGCACTCAATGGCGAGGATATGATGTAAAAGTTGTGCCTCTAGATCAAAATTCTACCGCTGAAGATATTAAATCTGTGGATATTATTGTTGGTGGTGGGGCACAAGATAGACAGCAAGAAATCGTAATGCGCGATTTGCAAGGTGCAAAGGCTGACGCAATGCGCCTCAAGCTTGATAATGGTACCCCCGGCGTATTCACCTGCGGTTCCCCACAACTGTTGGGACATTATTACGAACCCGGTTTGGGACAAAGAATTGAAGGCTTAGGAATTTTAGATTTAGTATCCGTGCATCCCGGTGAAAATACCCGTCGCTGCATCGGTAATTTAGTTATAGAAGTTACCGCGTCTAAACTAGCGAAAGATTTAAAAGAAATGTTGGGTGGAGCTACACCTTATTTAGTCGGCTTTGAAAATCACGGCGGACGTACTAAATTAGGAGAAACCGAAGCTTTAGGTAAGGTAGTTTACGGCTTAGGAAATAACGGTGAAGATGGAACCGAGGGAGCATTTCACCAGAATGCGATCGCCACTTATTCTCACGGGCCATTATTACCCAAAAATCCCGTTGTCGCCGATTGGTTAATTCAAACTGCATTACGAAATAAATATCAAGAAGCTGTTACTTTGACACCCTTGGATGATACTTTAGCGATGCAAGGGCGGGAAGCGATGTTGAAGCGATTAAATGTAAATGTAGGTGCGGGTGAAGTAGCTCCCGTTTAAAACAGAGGTTCGTAGTAGGGACTTTAGTCCTAAATCCGAGCGATAAATCGCTTACTACGAACCTAGCAACATTTACTCTCGTTACAAGGTTCTACCTTGTAATGCATAACAGGAAGGCTCTGCCTTCTGTAACACACTTTAACGCACTTTTATTACACGCATTAATTAACTTTAAAGCGAGAATAATCTTGCGAAACATCAACATCCATCCTACGTCTGCTAAAACATCACACAACAACACACCGAATATAAATGCTACCTAAATGGTTTTTGCAGCACTGGCGGTTATTACTTGGAGTGCTGCTTTTGAGTGTGCCTGCAACCACTTTGGCACTAAATTTATATGTACAAACAGTTACTAGTAGTCGCCGCTACGATAAACCAAATCAAATTGCTCCGCAGCCTGTTGCAATTGTCTTAGGTGCGGGAATTTACAACGATAATCCTTCACCGATGCTGGCTGATAGAATATCTGCTGCTGTAGAACTTTACAAACTCGGAAGAGTACAAAAGCTGTTAATGAGCGGTGATAACAGCAGTGAAAATTACGATGAAGTAACTGTAATGCAGCGTTATGCAGTGAAATTAGGCGTACCTCAAAAAGATATAACTTTAGATCATGCCGGTTTCAAAACTTATGAAACATGTTATCGCGCCAAAGAAATTTTTGGAATCAAACAAGCAGTTATAGTTACCCAAAATTTTCATTTACCCCGTGCGGTTTATCTTTGTAATCAATTAGGTGTAGATGCTGTAGGATTGGGTACTCCTGACTGGGAAAGCTATCGCCGAGATACTGTAATGCGTTACACCTTTAGAGAATATCTTTCTACGATTAAAGCATTGTGGCAAGTTCATATCACTCGTCCCCAACCAACTTTTTTAGGTCCTTTTGAAGGGATTGAATAATTTTAAGAAAAGGGAGTAGGGAGTAGGGAGTAGGGAGTAGGGAATAGTAGAAAGATCATTTTTCAACCTGCGATACAATAAGGCGAAATAAAATATAAATCCCATAAATAACATCCACCTTTTCTTCCACTGAATTCTACTTGCCAAACACCCATATCAGTTCTAAAATCTATCAAAGCGTGACCGGCTTTTTTCTGTTTGCGTAAATAATCGCCGATATCATATTTTGTCTGGGATTCATCTAGAAACGGAGTTAGTCTTTCCGCGATTTCTCTTGTTAAGCATCCCGAATCTATTTGCACGCGACAACGAAAAACAAAGGGTTTACTTTGCTGTTGGGACGTGTTATTTTTCTTAGGCATACGTTTAACAGTTAACAGTTTTCATCCGTAGGGTATGGTTAATCGGCAAGCGTTATTATCTTAAACTTGCTACCGATCTTTTATCAGTTTTGAATATGAAAGATAACTTCTAATTAGCTATTGGTAGATACGTTTGAAACTTGTAAATTGACGTTAATACCGCTTGATTAACTATTCAATCTATTATCAGTGTTATTGATTCAGAATATCCAGTACAAAATAAGACATTTACAATCGAGTTGATTGTTTTATAATTAATTGCTACATTTTTTAGTTGATTATTTGTTATTTAGCTTTCTATTAATGTTAAATAACATAAACCGGCAGTTTGTAAGGCTTTATAGCTTTAGTTGAGCAGAATACAATAGAACAATCTAATTTTATTTATATTTCACCTAACCCAATGCTGTACTAAAAACCCGTCTTATCGGATAAGGCGGGTTTCTCAAAATTGAAATTGTGGTAACTTCTAAACGTAATAGTTTAATCGAAATAGATTCTCATCCGCATTGATTTTAATAAACTGATTATTGTACGCAATAAAATGATATATATTCGGATCGGAATTGATTGATTAAAAGCAGATTAAAAAAAATTATATTTATAAATTTTTAGGGCTGACAACCTTTTTTTTAAGTTGCCGAATCTAGTTTAAGCAGAGCTTGCCAATCTCTAATCGCTTTTTCCGTCCACAGCCAATTTTGAGCTAAGCTATTTTTTTGAAAACTTTTTGCATCATCTTTCATTACCCTGCGGTGAAATTTAATTGCTTCCTTCTGATATTTTACTTTCTTCTCAGAAGATAGATTTTGAGAAGATTGGTATAAACCTAAAGCGAGTCCAGCATAAGCAGTTAACGCTTCTTTATCAACTACTTGAGAAACTGACATTAAATTCTTGGAATTAGATACGTCTTGCGCGGCATTCTTTTTGGAAGATAAGTCCAAAGCTTGTAACCAAGAATCGTTAGCGCGATCTATTTCACCTTCTGCATAATAAGCAAAGCCTAAAGCATTTTTATACAAAAATGAATTTGGGTCATTTTGAGTAGCAACTTCCCAGTAACGACGAGCATCATCAATACTGTATTTCGTATCACCTTTTTGAATAAATTGCCAAGCTAAACGACCTTTAACAAAGTTTACATATGGATTGTTAATTTGTTCTTTATCAACATTTTCTAATGCAGTTTCAGCATTACTCAATGCACCACGTGAAAGCAGTTCTTCTACAGCTTTAAGACCTTGATTAATTTTACCTTGTGTTAATTGCACGCTAGCTTGTGCAGTCAAAGATTCAGTTGGGGCAGATTCAACAGACGAAGGTTTACTCACAATTGGTGGAGAAATTAAAGGATTCGGCTGAGTACGCCAATGATTGATACCTCCTACAAATGCGATCGCGCTTATTCCCAAGGCTCCAAGAAATGCTAAGCGCCGGTTTTGTTTGTGCTTTTTAGCTGCGGCTTTTGCGGATTTAGTGGCAACTTGATTCGATTGCCCTCCATAAGGTGCATCTTGAGAAGGGCTTTCGTTTGTTACGGAGCTTTGTCCGGAATTAATTGGTAATGGGTATTTGCTTTCATCCCATATCAAAGTATCCTCAGACGGATCGTTTGTATCTGGGGACAATTGTTTTTGTTCGTAATCATCTTCAAATTGCCCGATTAACTCAGCATTCATCGGAGAATCTGCCAAAGAATTTTCGTCATCTATCTGACGGAATAGATCGGAAACAATTGCAGAATCTTCAGAATAGCTTGGGTCATCGTATTCGATTTCATCAACAAGATCCCCCCACATATCTTCGCCAAGCAAATCTAAGTCGGAAGGATGTTCTGTTTCATAAGACAAAGCTGCTCCTCCCATTGGAACCATATCCGAACTTGAGGAGGATTGACTCGTGTAAAGTGGTGATATTGCGGTGCTGGGGTCGTAGTCGTTAAATAACTCTCCGCTTTGAGGTAAGTAAATTTCTGGGTCTAAATAACCATCGAATTCTGGCTGAAGATATAAGATTGGTAGCGCCCAATACAGTTGATGGGAACCGTAAGCAGAAATTAATCCCTGGCGCATCCGACTCACGGACAAATCTACAGCATATCCCCCAGATAAATTGCGGTAAAATAACTGCGTTAATGTCAGCGCTACTTCATCAGGAATACGTTCTGACATCGCCAAAACGCTTTTTATGCCTCGCTTAACTAAAGTTTCAGTTAAATTGCGCTGTCCCGTATCTAAATTACTTTCTGAAGTCGCCGCATAAGTACCCAAACAAGAGTTAAACACTGCCATTTGGATATTATTATTGACCAGCAACCCAGCCAAATCATCACCGTAAAGAGTTTCGGTTAAACCCGTTCTACCACTGACTAAATAAATCTCGCCGCCGTTTGCACCGAAGTTACTATGACCTGAGTAGTGCAGTACGTGGTAATTTCCTTGTTCTAAAGCTTGGGTTAATTCTTCTCTTCCAGGTTGTTCGAGTACCGATAGTTCAATTTCTGGAAGGTGATCTCCACCTTGCGTTTTGCGTTCGAGTTCCGCTTGCAGCCTAATTGCTTCTTGTTTTAACAAGTTTAGACGCACTTGATCTGCGGGAGAAGCAATCACCATTAAAACTTTGATACCACTTTCATTTGATAACTGCGGTATGTTTCTCGATGGTATACGAGATGTAGAACTCATTCCGCTTTGATAGCGAGAAAAAGCAATGTAAGGGCCAGTTGCAATGGGGCGATCGCCTTGGTGCATTACTTCCCAAGGAAGACGAGCTAACTTAGTGTCTTTTAAGCCCAAACGGAGTCGCAATACCTGTTGGTGATTTTGGGCAATACCTTGTGCCGTAATCCAACTGTCCCTTAGAGTACCTTGAAACAGGGCGTTATAAAGTTGTTGTCCGAGTGCCACCAAGTTAACTGAGTTTCTTGCATTTGTCTCTTCAAGACAGGCAGAGAGCGCCATCGCATCACCCTGCAATACTGACTGCAATGGGTCGTTCATTAAAGTCCCAGCAGCCGCTAACCAATCAGCCACCGGCCACCTTACCAGTTCTTCTGCTAAGGGTACCCCAGGGGCGACTTGTTCCGTCCGCACCAAGTAGTCGTTTTGCCCTACTGGGGTTACGGAAATGTGAAATTCCTGGGTCACAACTTCTCCTGTTTACCTAACTTATCTAGTTGGAAAGGCTTTTGTTTTGAGTCTATGTTTCGCTCTTCCTGATACATTAGATGCATCTACCTGCTTCCATGTTTCTGAAATAAAGTGGTTTTTTCGTCGATCTACTTTTACAACTTTATCCGGATTCAATTAAATATGCCTAGAACTAACTTAGTTATATATGCGAAAAGTACTTTAATTCCTCAGTAATACTAATATTTTCCTTGGATTATTTATTATTAACCCTTCGTTACTAGTTAAACACTAAGAAATAACAAGGAAAATGTTCGGGCATATACAAAACGGCTCAATACAAGTTGCTCGGTATACAACTTTTATCAGCATTTTAATGATTTCATCCGGAAGATACGGGTTAACTTTAGAACATTTAGTTGGTAGATGCACCCTGATAACTCACCCCCCTAGTTGACTGCCTTCCACTAGGGGTTTTTTATGGTTTTCACTACCGTAAGTACTAACTTTTATATTTTACCTGCCAGAGACTGGTTAATTTTAAAACATTTAGTTAGTAGATGCACTCAGATTGCTTTATTAACAATTATTTATATTTAATATCGGTACTTAAAAACTTTTATACATTTTATCCGGAAATACTCTGCGATCTAAAGTACATTCAATTGGTAGATGCACCCTGATAACTAACTTCCCCCGCAAGCCTACAAGCTGCTGGGGATTTTTATATTTGATTATAATTTAGTACGGCTAATTGTCACGTACAGCACATCAAATTGGTATATACTTACTGACTGACCTCTACTTTAGTTAAGCCTAAAGATACGCTCAGATTGTATTTAATTATAGTTTTATCCGGAAACCACCTTTTTTATACGGTACATACAATTGGTAGATGCACCCTGATAACTGTCTCCCCCGGTAAGCCTACAAGCTAGCTGGGGGATTTTTATATGCGAAATTTCTACACCCATACATATTTATACAGTTTTATCCGGAAACCACCTTTTTTATACGGTACATACAATTGGTAGATGCACCCTGATAACTGTCTCCCCCGGTAAGCCTACAAGCTAGCTGGGGGATTTTTATATGCGAAATTTCTACACCCATACATATTTATACAGTTTTATCCGGAAACCACCTTTTTTATACGGTACATACAATTGGTAGATGCACCCTGATAACTGTCTCCCCCGGTAAGCCTACAAGCTAGCTGGGGGATTTTTATATGCGAAATTTCTACACCCATATATATTTATACAGTTTTATCCGGAAAAAGGCTGTTAAATACAGTACATACAATTGGTAGATGCACCCTGATAACTGTCTTCCCCGGTAAGCCTACAAGCTAGCTGGGGGATTTTTATATTTAATTAAGGTTTTATCCGGAAAGTAACCTTTTTATACAGTACATACAATTGGTAGATGCACCCTGATAACTGTCTCCTCCGGTAAGCCTACAAGCTAGCTGGAGGATTTTTATATGCTAAATTTCTACACCTAAACATATTTATACAGTTTTATCCGGAAAAAGGCTGTTAAATACAGTACATACAATTGGTAGATGCACCCTGATAACTAACTCCCTCGGTAAGCCTACAAGCTGACTGGGGGTTTTATTCGCAAAGTCAAAACAAAGCTTTATTGAGAACTTCTCCGGAGATTAAAGTTTTACCGGAGTAAAGAGAACTGTTGAAATTGTTAGATACAGTTTGATAACTAACTTACCTTAAGAAATTTATAACTGTTAAGTATTTTTTCTTAAGTAATACAACTAAAATCTTCGACTTCACTCAACTATTCTCTAAGTATAACCTTTTACGAAACACTGAGTAGTCTAACATATTGAAATTGTGTATTCAATATAACATACTTATTGATGAAAATTATATTGTGTTAAAACCCTTCAGATTTATTCAATTGATTGCTGTAAGCCTTGCTATAAAGATTTTTGGTAGAAGCAATCCATAAATTGCCAGATCAAAGCGATTAGTTCAAACTTGCGCTGCAATCAAGCTTTCTCCACATTTCTACCGATCTGCGCTTCATCTAGGTAGAAGGTGAGTAATGTGTTTATAATCCTTAAAGATTTCCCTGTATTTACGTAAACCAAATTGATATGTCGATATATTGGTTGGTAAATAGCGCCCTAGAATAATTGCGATACGTGTTACTTCAACCAGTCGTGCCAGTCAAGCTGCATACCTTACTTGATATCACCAGTCGATCCCCAAACATAAAAAGTTCCCTCTTTTTGCAATCGTCTTGTATGGTATGATTTCGTGTTGTATTTTATAAACTACGATTCGGGTTCAAATTTAAAATTATGCGTTTATCTGTAATTAAGTTTTCTAGCGAAGACTGCGGTATTTGTCACAAAATGTCTTTTTATGATCAAAAAGTGGCTGAAGAACTTGGTTTACAATTTATTGATGTCAAAATGCAGGATACAGCTACCTATCGCAAATATCGTAAAGTTTTATTAACTCAGTATCCCGATAAATCAGAAATGGGATGGCCTACCTATATCGTGTGCGACTCTCCAGAAGAAGAGCCAAAGATTCTGGGTGAAGTTAAAGGAGGACATCCTAAAGGAGAATTTAGAACTCGTCTGCGATCGGTTATTGATGAAAGCAGCAATTAACTGAAGATGGTATTAAAGAAACCGGGTTTCTTCTCGATCGAGTAAGAGAATATTTTACTCCCACCCATAGAAATCCGGTTTGTTAATTTTTGAAAATTGCTTTGTAATTATGCTTTGGGGCAGCTAATTGGTAATATCAAAAGACTTCACTTCTAGCACTGGACCAATCATAGCAGCAGTCATCACATCTTCGCGCACATCTCCGGTAACTTCTGCTTTTTGTCCTGCTTGAAGTAAACTTTTATCTGCTCCTCTCATAATTTCATAGGTTTTCCCATCTTCACCGACGAATGCCCAAGCACCCATACCGATATCACGGCGTTCAACAGTTCCTTTTACTTTAATGCTCATATTTGTTGTTAGTGGTTAGTAGTTAAGAGTTAGGAGTTAGGAGTTGGGAGTTGGGAGTTGGGAGTTAGGAGTTAG
>CAYMZW010000002.1:0-69828 GCA_964395005.1 uncultured Rivularia sp. | reverse complement strand
AAGAAATCGTTTTACCGAATTTAAAATCAATCGAAGATTCTTCCAATGCCAAACTTGGAACTAAAGTGTCTGGTTTTTTCTACGATTTTAAAATTCCGTTTCCTCCATACAACTTACGTCATTGTTATGCACGTAGATGTTTCGAGTTTGGTTTTACTCCCGATTTTGGAGCTAAATTGATGGGACATTCAGTTACAACCCATTGCAAAACATATCGAGCTTGGATTGATGAAGCAACCTACCTAAAAGTGTATGAAACATTAGTTAACAAAACAGGTAGACCTCCTGTTCCTTAACTTAAAATTTCCGGAGGGCTAATTTGTAATAATCTCTCCGGACAAATAAGGCCGGAAAGCCCTTTGATTGAAATCTTAATCAATTGCTTATAATGAATGCCATTGGATCCGGATGTGTACTATACATGGGTAATGTCATGCTTTCAGACAACCTTAAACTCATAGAGCTACCAAGTACTGACGAATTAGCTTGCTCGGATGATATTCCTGTGGATAACGAAGACCAGAATTTTCTGCCCAATATTCTATTATTCCTCCTTAACTCAATTTGGGCAAGCCGTACTGATTGGTTTTTTGGCGTAGATATGGCAATTTACCATACAACAGGTGCTAACCCGAGAGTACATGTTGTCCCAGATGGATTTCTGAGTTTGGGAGTGGAGCGTAAAAAAGGTGGAAAATCTCGCAGGAGCTATGCAGTTTGGGAAGAAAATGACATAGTACCAATACTGACCTTAGAAATTGTATCGTACACTCCAGGTAATGAATACGACGATAAATTAGAAATTTATCGAAAACTTGGCGTACTTTACTACATAATTTACAACCCTGAATATTGGCAGCGCGACCAACATCAACCGCTGTCCGTTTATAAATTGGTAGATGGTAATTACGAGTTACAAATTAAAGAACCATTATGGCTACCAGAAATTGGTTTAGGAATTGGAAGACATCAAGGTGAAATTGGTGGAATTGAACAGGAATTTTTATCTTGGTATGACGAAAGTGGAAATCGTTATTTGATGCCAGAAGAAATTGCTATTCAAGAAAAGCGATTAGGCACAAGCGGAAGAAGAAAGAGCAGAACGGTTAGCACAATATTTACGCTCAAAAGGTATTGACCCTGATAATTTACCAGGCAATTAGTAATTCTAGAAAAATGAAGTCGCACCATCAAAGTTTTTTACTTTGGTGCTTTTATTGTCAGTAATAGACTACCGAACAATTGCGATAACTTAGCATTAAAACCAGGGCAAACGCATCTAAAATTAAGCTAGGTGCGGCGTAGCCGCACCAGCGCCACTGTGCGATCGCCTCTTGAACTACGAAATATACTTGGTATTTCACTGTATGGCTTTTGTCAGTAAGATAAGTATTTTATATTACACAAACTTATGAATTATAGACAGCACATACTAGTAGATTTAATAATCTAAAAACTTTAAAATATTCAAGATTATTAGAATTAGATTTAAATTGCTAAATTTAAAACTTTCGCAAGATAATTATCATCCATAGCAGCTAAAAATTGCTTATTTTTAACTCCAAGCTTTTTACTTTTTTCTTTACCTAAAAGATTAACCGCGATGTGACGGAGAACAGCAAAATTTTGTGGTGCGTTATCCTTTCTTATTCTACAATCATCTTCATTTAACGCTACATCCAATATCCAATGTAACGAATTTTCAATACCCCAATGGCTCCGAACTGATTCACCAAACTTCTTTGCATCTAAGTTTAAACTGCTAATATAATAACGAGTTTCAACAGTTGTTTTACCATTCTCGGTTCTAACTGATTCAACCATACCTATACTGTTTAATTTTTCCCATTTATTCTCTGAATCAATTCTATTGGAGATGTCGGAAAGCATTAAATAATTACGTATCTCTTCACGTCCATGACCCAACTCACGAGTACTGTAGTGACTTGCATTCTCACCTTTATTACGTTTTGATATCGCTTCTTTAAATAGTGATTCTACACTTTCATACAAATTTTTTTGATTCTTTTTTAATGCGATTACATAATCTCCATCTTTTTGTGATATAACATTAACTATTTCTTTTTGACATCCGATTGCGTCAATAGTAACGATGCAGCCAGCAACATCTAACACTTTTATCAGTTCCGGTATCGCCGTAATTTCATTCGACTTCTTATCAACCTTTATTTGACCAAGAACTAATTTATTGCTTGTTGCCCAAGCACTAACCATATTAATTGCGCGATACCCAAATTTCTTATCATATGAATGTTTTAAACTTTTACCATCAATTGCAATCACTTCACCATCGGTTAAATTTGCAACTGATTTCATCCATGACACAAAACATTCTTGAAAGTTTTGTGGATCTATCAAAGAAAATATTCTTGCAAATGTATCATGTGAGGGGATACCATTTGGCAGTTCTAAGAAACGCTTTAACCATTCTTTTTTCGCTTGTCCATATGTTTCAATTGCTACCCATGACTCAGCCCCACAAATTACTGCACAAATTGCTATCGTAATTACATCAATTAGCTGATGTCGCGAAGGTGCGTTCAATTCGAGGATCTTCAACACCCATAAAATAGTCCGCAATTGTTTCCTTTGGCTTTAGTTTCATTTTGTCAAAGTACACCCCATTCTGATTTTTTTAGGCTACCACAGATTGACGGAGCAGCAGTACTTTGAGAGGGCGATCGCACTGGCGGTGTTGAGTGCAGCTACGCTGCACCCACACCTTTTAAATTTAGATGCGTTTGCCCTGGCATTAAAACTTTAACTCAAGTTAGCTAGGAGGGATAATCAATCCCTCCTAGAAAATCTAACGAAAAGCTGCTGGAGTTGTAAATCCGTTCAACACAGCAGTAACATTGATTCTTATAAGACGATTCATTGAATCATTGCGTCTTGCATCCACCCAATGTAAACCTTCTTTCCATTGTCCGGAACTAATTCGGCGAAGAATGGAAGTACGGCTAAAACCTTTTCCTAACCTTTCTGATGCTTCCTGAATTGTTAACAGTTCCGCATCGGGCGGTAACTTATACATTGTTCGTTTAGCCAAGTTACTAACCTCCAAATTTTTATTGTTTTTCACCAAAGCATGAATTACTTGTTTGCAATAGTTTTTCTTCCATCCTTTTCGGACTTACCGTAATTAAAACTATTGCGATTGGAAACAATTTAAAGTTTGAACATGTCTCAAAGTTCATAACATTCGAGACAATCAACAAGAAAGCAGTCAAAGAAAGCAATTTATAAACAAGCCTTTTTTCTGATTGCAAGCCCCCACTATGCAAGTGCAGAAAAATTGTTGTTTACCATACAATATCGCGCCGAATCTATCGATTAAACCTGTTTTGGCTCAAAAAGAAGCTCTTTGAACTATTAATACACAAATTTTTGTATTTTGACAATTTTTTGGATAAACGAATATTTAATAGCAAATATCAAGCTGTATAATAACCTGTAATTAAAAGATTTCTGAATACGTAAATAAATAAAAATTAGCATTACTGTAAATCTAATCAGGATAAGACTTACAAAAATCATCGTAAGTAGTTAAGTAAAAAACTGTAGTATTCATGAAGCATAGAGATAACCGAATACTTAGATTCAGCTAAATTTAAATAAAATTTGATTTATTCTGCTTAATTCTCCTGTTTTATCAGCATTTCAGGTATTTTAAAAAAAATAATTAACAAGAAATAGTTGTAACTCGATGATATATAGTTTTGCTTAGAATGTTATATTTTCTACGTATCTATTTTTGTAAGCCAGTTTACATTAGTCTTTGATTGTTTGTAAATTATAAATTTAATAGAATTAATTTTCAAATTAGCTATGTAATTACATAGAATGTTCAAAAATATTTTTGTATAAAAACTTTTTTATTAAGCACAAAAAATAATTTTGAAAACTACAAATAGCAAAACAAATATCACTTTCGATAGATTTGTTTTCCTGGTAATTTAGTCATCATTTTTTATTAAGTGTTCTCGGCTACAGCAAAACCATCAGAAAATTTGTTGATGGATTTTAATACCCGCGTAATTTTATAACGTGCGGATATTTACCAAGCGATAATTGATTCCCTATTCACTCGCACTTGGAGTTTACAGTTATGACTAAAAAATTTCGCGCATTTGCGGTTCGTATTCTAATAACGCAGCATGGCTTACGTTTAGTGCAGCGATTGTGTAAGCTGAAAATGCGTTCAGTTGCTTCGTTGAAAAATAGTATCGACTATTCTCCTGATAGTTAAATCCCGAAAGGAATAACGGAAGCTAATTATTTCAATTTTCGGTTTTCTCAATAGTTCGATAACTTTCTGCTACATATACAGCAGGATAATCATTCTCTGCTCTGGGAGAATTTGAGTCTAGTAGCATAATGCTAAGTAAATTCCCTCATCATCAAAAAATAAATTAGGAAGCAATTTTTGCTTTATCTACAACGCTTGCCCATCTATCTGCTAGTCCTCTAAGGATTTCTTCAATGTCATTATCACTTGCAGATAGTATTTTTACGCGCCAATCCGTTTCTTCTGTACGAATCTTCAACCAAAAACTATCCTGAAATTCTTTTGGCATACAACCAAGCAAGCTGAAAAATTCTCCTGCTTCTAAATCAAGTTTTCCCGTGCGAAATCGACTGAGACGACTTTGATGAATTCCAGTCCAAGCGCTGACTTGTTTGGCTGAATAATCAAAAGCCAACAATAATTGATTGAAAATTTCTCTGTGCTGGCTCATCGCAACATTTCTTTACTTGTTGATTGCCGAATTAGCAATATTATATTTTTGTGATTGCTATTTCAGCAATGCTTACTTTTCAAGGAAGACGACTCACGCATAAGTGAGGCGGCTTTGAGTACCCATATCATAGCACCAACAACCGAGCGTGAGGTAGTGATTTTGAAGCGTCCAATTAATAGACCAATAATCGGCTTAAATGTTTCAAGCTTTCTAAAAATATATGACTAAAAACAATTGCTGCGTAAAAAGCGAGTTGAATTCTGACGAACACAAGCAAAAAACACCTCTTTTTTATCGACTAACTCATAACGAATGGGTTGAAACTGTGAAAAACTTAACTGGAGCCGAAATCAAGGTGCTGTACTACTTGCGCTCGCTTGACCCCTTTGGCGATCGCCATCTCGAATACAGCATTACAGAAATGGCGAAAGAGCTAAATATCTCCAAAGGAGCAGCATCAAAAGCAGTTAAAAAATTAGACCATATTGGTTTGATTGAAGCGCAAATATCGAAGGTCAGAATTAAAATAACCACTGACCAATACAAAGATACTGAGTTTCCTATAGGAAACAAGGTTTCGTATAGTGAATCGCAGTTGCCTATAGGAAACCGAAGTTTCGTAGAGGAAACCGAGGTTTCTTATAGGAAACCACAATTTCCTATAGGAAACGAACAGCAGCTAGAACCTTTGTCAGATGGTGATTTGAGAACCCCTCAGACTATTAAGACTTATTCAGACTTTATAAAGACTCTCTCAGACTTCGACCGAGCGAGTTTTTTGAATTTTTGTCAAGAAAAAGCGAAAAATCTTAGTCAGGAGGTGATTGATTTAGAAGCATGGTTAGCAAGTAAAACTAAAGCTGGAGAAAACCGTTGGGAAGTTCAATACCGTTTTTATAAAGCTTCTCAAAGTTCCAGACATCAAGAAGAACTTTCTCGAATACAAGCAAGAGAGCAAGTAGAAAAATGGAAACACGAATTAGAAGAACAAACCGTTGCAGCGACTGTTGCTTGTAAAGAGTCGTTGTTGAAAGAGAACGATTGCCACCAAAATAATAGCTCTTCAGGCAATCGTGAAAATTGAACCATAATTCCCAAAAGGATAAATACATGATTCATCAAATGCCCCCTGCAAATATAGAAGCTGAAGAAGCTGTTCTCGGCGGAATAATTCTAGACCCCCAAGCTATTGCTAGAGTACGCTCTAACTTAATTCCAGAAGCTTTTTATATCAAAGGTCATTCCGATATTTATAGTGCTGCACTGCAACTTGATAATCAAGGTAAACCAACAGATTTACTAACTATTATCAGTTGGCTTAATGACCACGATTTACTTAAAAACATAGGTGGTAGGAATAAATTAGCAACACTTGTAGACCGCACTGTATCAGCCGTAAACATTGATTTTCTTGCCGATTTAATTATGGAAAAGTATAGAAGGAGGCAATTGATAAGAGCGGGTAACGAAATCGTTAAACTTGGCTATCAGACAGAAATTGAGCTACCACAAATACTAGATAGTTCCGAACAAAAAATCTTCCAAATTTCTAATCAAAGAACTTGCTCAAATATCGAACACAATAGCACAATAGCCTCTGCTGCTTACAAAGAAATAGAAAATGTTAATCCTATTTATTCAACAGAATTTGAGCAACTAGATAAGTTGATAGTGGGATTTGAAGCTGGTACTTTAACTTTGGTTGCAGGCAGACCATCAATGGGTAAAAGTGCTATCTCTTTAAACCTGGCACTGAGGATGATATTGCATCATTCTCTTCCAGTGATATTTTTTTCATTGGAAATGACTAAGGAGCAGTTGGAATATCGTTTATGGAGTTTAATTAGCATTGCTTCCGATTATAAAAATTGTGACCTTGTTCCGATACCGAGCGACCGCATCCGCAGACACCGAGCTTTGAGTGAAACCTTGGCTGATTGGGAATTAAGCAATATCAACAAGATTGTCAATATTGCATCAACTTTACCGCTCTACATTAGCGACAGTAGGGGGATTAAAGTGTCAGATATTGCTCACGAATGTCGTCAAATCAAGACCAAGAAAGGAAAAATAGGGTTAGTTGTAATTGATTACCTACAGATGATGACTGAAGATTCTAGTGCCAATCGCAGTTATGAGTTGGGAGGAGTAGCAAGGGAAATTTATAAAATGGCAGGCGATTTAGATGTTCCCATATTGGCACTTTCCCAAATTAATCGGGCTGTCGAAAGTAGACCAGTTAAGCGTCCAACAATGAGCGATCTTAGCCAGTCGGGGATATTAGAGATGGTTGCCGATAACATTATCCTCGCATATAGGGACGAGTACTATAACCCGAATACTTCAGACCAAAAAATATTAGAACTGATTGTAGCTAAAGCAAGACATGGAGAAACTGGAACAGCCACTGTTCTATTTGACAAATCTTATGGAGCTATTGCGTCTCTAATGGAATGAAATTTACGACAACAATCTTCACTTTAAAAAAATAGAACTCGTGAGCGGAATAATTATGAGTATAAATTCAGCTTCAATAATTTGTGACGAACAACAGGATCTACAAGCAAAGACTGTCGAAGAAAACGAAGAAAGAGTTACACCATCAATACCACCCTCATTCAACGTAGAACTTCAGATTGACTCTGAATTTAAAAATCTAATTCCTCCACTCTCTGTAGAAGAGAAAACACAATTGGAAGCAAATTTAAAAGAATTTGGTTGTATTGACCCTTTGGTAGTTTGGAAAGGTAAGTCTATTATCTTAGATGGACACAACCGCTATGAAATTTGTACTAAAAATCAAATTCCGTACAAAATTGTAGAAATTGATATGCCATCCAGAGATAATGCTATTTGCTGGATAGTTAATAATCAATTAGGGCGGCGCAATACTACACCAGAAGTTGCTAGTTACCTCCGAGGTAAACGCTATCTGCATTTGAAGGGTAATCGTGAAGATAATTTAAAACAGAATTCCCCGAAGTGCAAGTTTTGCACTTCGGAAGAAGAATTAGAAGATGCTATCTCGATGGACAAAGCGAAATCTTTAGCTGCTGAATATAAAGTTAGTCCCAGAACAATCAAGAACGATGCAAAATTAAGTCAAGCATTAGACATTTTAGCTGATGCATTAGGAGAAAAAGTTAAGCACTCAATTTTATCTCGTAGCCCCAAGATGACCAAAGAAGATATTCTATCCCTAGCTGAAGTAGCCCATACTCAAGGAAGTACTTTTGCTCAACAGATATTTGATAATAAACGAGGAAATACAAGTATTGTTCAACAAATTAAAGACAAACAGCGCGTTCCTAATCCAAGAATAGTAGGTGAAGTTTGTCAAATTATTTCTAAAGGCGATCCAGATTTAAAACAATATTCCCGATGTTGGTGCATAATTAATGCGGTGAATCTTCATAGTTGTGCTATTAGGATGTGGAAAATGGACTTACCTACAGTTAAACCAGAAAATTTGGAACCAACATATACAGCATCTGAAGAAATCGCTGCTCAAAATTGTCAACGAATTCGGCGATTAGCGGACAAGGTTTATATGAGCGGCGAAACTACTCATATAGCTGTACTAGAAGCGCTTTCAAGAATACATGACCCAGCTAATCTTACATCTAAGCAGGAACGAATACTGTCTTTTTTGGAAAGTGAATACGACCTACAATAACATAGATGTAAGTGTATGATAACTACATAAAATATTGAAGATTTTATTTGTAGCCCAAACATTATAAGTTTTGGGCTATTTTTAATTCGCATAACATCAGGCATGGTGATTTAATTAAGTAGTATACATAAATAGTTAGTATTTATTTAATTATTAATCTATGTAATTTCATACTATAATAAATTTATGAATAATAATTTGATACTTTCGGAAAACATTAAAGCGTATTAATACATAAGAATTTATTTTAACAATGTAATGTTTCTATTCCTGTTTAATAATATTTAATCAGAGAAAAAGCAATTTTAATTTACCTAAATCGGCTGATTAAATTTGAAGATGAAACGGGTTATCAAAGATATAGAAAATGATTGGGTTTGAAAAATCATGTCTTTGAGAACACCCCGTATTTTTTCGATGTCCCCAAAACGCTATCCCTCATCAAACTCAATATCTAATTTATCTTTATGGATTGTTGCAATTGCGATCGCAGTACTCAATACAATAATTAATCCAAGCATCGCAAGTGTTGCAACATTAACTTTCTTGTTTTTTGGAACAGCTGCAATAGCTTGGCGACACAATGTTGATAGGCTGTTTATTTTTCTCTCAAAGCTTTCTCGGCACTATAGATTATCCACACCTATATTCATAATTGTGGGTACGTTTTTCTTGCTAGATGCCCTATCAATACCAGCACAAGCACAGTTTTTTCAGAACGCAGAAACCTGGATGACAGGACAATTTACAGGTGCAGGAGAAGCAATTCCATTGGTATTTAATGTATTGCGAGGATTGTTTCTAATTTACTTAGGAATATCGCTAGTGAAGGTGATTCAAGCTTCTCGGCAGGATGAAGATTGGGTACGACCCGTTTAATCGAAACCAGTAGAAATACTGGGGGATGATTAGCATAGCTCTATTAAAAGAACTATGACAACTGGATAACCATGTAGGTGAAAGTCCTACTCCGTAGGTGCGGCGGTAACAGCACTTCCCCTGTCTGGGAGAATGGTCATCAAACGGGCAAAGTGGGGAAGAAAGGCAGACTTCCAAGAACTGTACTTGGCCCCCCTGTCGAGCAAGAACCTATGAGTAACCACGTGTGAAGGCGCAACTGAACCATCGTAACGTCGAATGGGCAACGACAGTTAATTAGCCCAAGCCAAAATGGCAAGGATAAAGGGAACTGGCGATTCCAATCTCGACCAGTAAGCACTTCCCATAAACCCGGTGGAGAGCGTCACTCTAAAGGTTCAACCAATGGTTATTCGGAACGAAGTAATCCACTTATGCGCTCTTGAGTATAAAAATATTTAAGTAGGCAACCACCCGCAAGCCTTAAGTGGAAGGGATTGTGTCAAAAGCAAACGCCCAGAGTAATGTCTGGGATAAGCAGACAGACACACGATAACTAGGAAGATATAGTTTCTGAAGAGCAGTAATATGTCTAAAGCCGCTCATGTAGAGTCGCAAGGTGCGACACAACAGTTCAGGTTGGAATTAAAACAAGACACCAAACAAATTCAAGGGCAAGAAAATCGCCGACCATGGCGGTCAATTCCTTGGAAGAAGTTGGAACGTCAAGTTTATAAGCTGCAGCATAGAATATATCAAGCCGCAAGTAGAGATGACATTTTTGCAGTTCGTAAACTCCAGAAAACCTTAATCAGGTCTTGGTCAGCAAAATGTATTGCGGTAAGAAAAGTAACCCAAGATAACAGCGGTAAAAAGACAGCAGGTATTGATGGTGTAAAATCATTAACACCTCATCAACGTCTAATACTCGCCAACAATCTAAAACTGACTGGAAAGGCAAGTCCTGCTCGCAGAGTGTGGATACCCAAACCAGGAAGCCAAGAAAAAAGACCCTTGGGAATACTAACTATAGCCGACCGTGCGCTACAAGCGTTAGCAAAACTAGCATTGGAGCCAGAATGGGAAGCAAGATTTGAACCGCATTCATATGGCTTTAGACCTGGGCGCTCGGTACATGATGCGATTACAGCAATTAAGTCAGATATTAAGCAAAAAGCTAAATACGTACTTGATGCTGATATTTGCAAATGTTTTGACCGCATCGACCACGAGGTATTACTGAGAAAAGTAAACACTTTCCCAACTATGCGCCGTCAAATTGCTGCATGGTTAAAAGCGGGAGTGATTGATGGTAAATGTCATATCGCAACGGAAGAAGGCACACAGCAGGGCGGAGTAATTTCTCCTCTACTCGCGAATATTGCCTTGCACGGATTAGAATCATTAATAACACAATCTTTTCCCCGAAGATACCCTGTTATTAACGGAAAAAAGGTGACGATTCGTCCCCCAAAACTAATCCGCTACTGCGATGATTTTGTAGTCATTCATGACTCGCTTTCCATCATCCAACAATCTCAACAAGTAATAGCTAAGTGGTTAAAGGATATAGGGTTAGAACTTAAACCGAGTAAAACCTTTATTACCCATACATTTACTCCTTATCAAGGTAGAGTGGGTTTTAATTTCCTTGGTTTCCATATACAGCAATATCCGGTGGGAGACTACCTAAGCGCTAGAGTATGGAATGGAACAATACTCGGTTTTAAAACTATCGTCACTCCAAGCAAGGAAAGCCTCAAAGAACATCTTTTAGACATCGGAAGAATAATCGATAACCACCAAAATGCGCCCCAATCGGGAATGATTGATAAATTAAATCCAGTCATTAGGGGGTGGAGTAACTATTATTCAACCGTTGCAAGTAGCAATACTTTCTCAAAAGCAAATTTTCTGGTTTACCAGAAACTGCGAGCATGGGCTACCAAAAGATGTGACAAAAAGAACAAACACAGAGTGGTCAATAAATATTGGAGAACAATCGGCTCTGATAATTGGCGCTTTTGTACCCATGAAGGTTATAAACTTGCTAAACATTCGGACACCAAGATTACTAGATACGTACAAGTAAAAGGTAATCGTAGTCCCTATGATGGAGATTGGGTTTATTGGAGTACGCGGATGGGTCATCACCCGGAAGCCCTTAGCAGAGTTGCATTTCTGCTCAAAAAGCAGAAAGGTAAATGTACACACTGCGGACTGCATTTTAAAGACGAAGATTTAATGGAAGTTGACCATATCACACCAGTTTCTAAAGGTGGTCGTGATAGGTATAAAAATCTTCAATTACTTCATCGTCACTGTCATGACACTAAAACAGAAGGCCGATGGTTCTCTTAACAGAAATTCGGTGGCAAAAAGCGGTGCTGATGGAAACAGCCTGGTTGTTGAGTAGCTGGATGAGGTGAAAGTCTCACGTCCAGTTTTGAAGAAGAGGTAGGGAAAGTGATTTCCCTATCGACTTTAACCAAAATTTAGCCCGTACACCAATGATTATTTTAATTGCGGTGACAGTAGGCGATATTTTGGCGAATTTAATAATTGGTGGTGGAGGAGGTGCTGCACCTGGAGGGTAAAAGGGCAGTAGGCAATCGGCAGTAGTAAAAGATTTTTTTGGAGTAAATGTATGCATGATAAGAAGTATCGAAAAGTTAATGCGACTTTAGGTAAACAACCATCAATTGGACCTTTCCCCGCTGACCAATTAGTTCCTTGGGCTATTATTTGTGGGAGTTCCTATTACCTTGCTCACGGTTTGTTGCGATTGAATTGGGTTTGGACAATTTCAATTGCAGCTTGGGGAATATCAACTTGGTGGGTAATGACAGCCAATGGTGCTTGGAGAATTTTATCGAAATTTGTTTCAACTCCTAACTGGGCTAGGGTTGGTACACGCTATGAGCAGCTTGTAAATACAAAAACTGAAAAAGTTTATTCAAAGAGAACACATAGAAAATGAGCGTTCAATCAAAGATTGGTAAAAAATTAGTTGATAATGGTGCAGATCAAATTCGTTTAACACCATTAGAAGATGCTTTATCTTTAGTATCAATGCTACAGATAAATCTCCAGGGACGCTCTGTTGGTGCTTACATTCTAAGAAAGGGTGCTAACAACTTTATGATTCACTTCGGTTTCGAGTGTGCGGGTATTCATTCAACATTACGGACAGAACAAATTTCGCCAGTATTTGATGCTATCGAGTCAGGGTTGAAAGATTTACCATCAGGAGAACGTTTAACAATTCATTTAAGTTCTTTTACCGACGATAAACACAGACAGCAACAATTACAAAACTTAAGTAAAAACGCGCCGAGCTTAGAACTACAATACCTTTTAATGGGCGAACGCGCTCGCATCCAACAATTAACACAACAAGGCATCCGCAAACCAAAAACTTTACGTTTATACTGCACCTACACCATAGAACAAGACACTAACGGTGCAAGTGACGCTATTGAAAAAGGACTTTCCAAATTAGAGCGTTTATGGAAATCATTCACCGGAGAAATCAACGAGTTACAATTCGTTCGCATCGAGCGATTACTGTATTCTTCTTTTACCGATGGTTTCCAACTTTGGGAGCAGCTACTTTCCAACAAGATGGGCTTGGATATCCGTCCTCTCGGTGCAGAAGAACTTTGGAAAATTTTATGGCAGCGCTTTAACAATACATCGCCACGTCCAATTCCTCAGCTTTTGGTTCTAAATGAGGACGGATTGCACGAAGAAATTTACTCAGACATTGCTCCCAAATCTCTTTTAATGGAATCTGATTCTTCTGTTCCCATAGCAGATAAACGTTGGGTGCATCTTAAAAATAAGTATATAGGAGCGCTTACCTTTGTAGAAAAACGATAGATATGCTGCTGCATACGTGAACGGCTTTGGCTCTCCCGAATGGTCTACAATGCCTACCCTGCATGACTTCTTAAGTTATTGCTCCCACTCTAGACTGCGATTAGATTCGATGAGTGGTGATACCAAAGCTGCATTAGAAACAATTTTATTGCGTTTGCGGTTTTGGCTTTCTTCAAGAGTCGGACAATCCTTAGCTCAACCTTCCACCTTTCGTAGCGATGCGCGGTTGCTAATTTTCGCATTGCGTAACTTATCGAACGATGACGATGCTGCAATCTTAAGCTTAAGTGCTTACAGTGCTGCATTGCGGCGAGCATTATCAGAGAAAGCAAGCGTATTCTTTATTGATGAAAGTCCCATCTTATTTGAATATGACTCAATTGCAGCACTAGTTGGAAGACTTTGCGCCAATGGAGCAAAAGCAGGGATAAGAGTAATACTATCAGCCCAAGACCCGGAAAGTATTGCTCAGTCTCCGTCGGGAGCAAAGATATTTCAGAACTTAACAACACGACTTATTGGACGTATTCAACCCAATGCTGTTGATAGTTTCACTTCGATTTTGAAGTATCCGCAATCGATAATTGCTTGTAATGCAACAGAAAGCTTTTTTCCTAAAAAGGAAGGGTTCTATTCTCAATGGTTATTAGATGATAACGGAATTTTTACAGGTACTCGTTATTATCCACCATTTAATTTACTAGCAATAGTAGCTAATAATCCCATAGAGCAGGAGTACAGAACTGCTGCAATGAAGAAATATTCAGATAAATTTGTAGCTGTCACTGAATTTTCAAAACAACTGGTAACTGCACTGTAAATCAATAACAGTAATGATTATTATGAAGAAAATAAAATTAGTATTTTTCGGATTAGGGGGAGCAATTGTTATTTCTATTTTAGGAATAAGCCACGCTCAGGCATCATCAATACCATTTATTTTCAATACTATTAACCAATTAAAACAGGAGTTGCAATCAATAGACAACTATGTTGAATCCGTCCTCGAAAGTAAACTTGAACCTTTAGCTTCGTCTTTAGGAAAAGATATAGAAGCGGCTATTAATGAAACGCTTGGTGTATTAGGTTTACCGGACGCTATAGAAGCTCGCACGGAAGTTGAAAATATTGCAGCAACTTCAGATACTGCCATTAATACTGTTGAGCAAGCAACAAATGAACTTGATCGTCAGATTACTCGTGCGGTTGTAGACAGTACATTAAGTAAAAGCGGTCAAAAGCTTACTAATAGAGAAGTTGAGAAAACCCAATCCTCTATTGAACGAGTCCAAATTTACTCAGCCGCAGCTCAAGATGAGGTAGTTACACAAAATGTGATGAAGCGAATTGCTCAACAGAATACATCAACCGCAGCGATTTTAGGTGCAATGCGTGCGGATGGTTTGAAATCGAAGCAATCGCAAGATTTAGCAAATCTCAACTTGACTAATATTTCAAGGTCTTTAGATGGTCAAAATCAAGCACGTCAAAAAGAAATTGTAGGACAAGGGTTTAGTAATTTAAGAACTGCTTCCCAAGCACGACTGTTTTAAGGGGATTTCTTTTGTTTATATCATTCCTACTACTCCATTGGGGACTCATTCTTGCTCAAGCCGAGAATCCAAATCCTGGTCAAGCAGCTTCCACAATTACAGAAGATGGAATTGCCGCAAGCGAAGCTGTTGCTCAATCAATGGATAAGCTATGGAATGACGTACTTGATGGGGGATTATATAGTGCGATCGCCAATCTTGGAATTTTTTTCGCTGTGGGAACTTTGTTGATTTTCATGGTGCAGTGGACGAGGGAAATGGTAGATGGTGACAACAGCAAAGCTTTTTCAGAAATCATCTGGCCGTTAGTCGTAATAGTTTTACTCTCTAATAACGGCGAACTTTTATCTCTATCGACTCTTGGACTTAGAACTATTATCAATCAAACAAATCAAACGCTTTTAGAAAGTACATCTGCTTCTATCCAATTGCAAGAAGCTTATCAAAGAGTAATGCTTAAAACTGGTTCAGGAGACGCAATAAAAACATTAATTACTCAATGTAATGCCATAGCTGACCCTACTCAACAAGCAGAATGCTTACAAAATTCCCAACAACAAGCTCAAGAAATTGAGGCAAAGATTGATAATAACAATTCCAATTTTTTTAAAGGTATCAATGATTTTTTCAACACAAATATTTTTCAATTAACGGTTCGTGGGTGGTTATTAGCTTTTAGTATCGCTTTTCAGTGGATTGTAGAGGTTTCTATGTTACTGACAGCATTATTAGGACCTCTTGCCGTCGGAGGCTCATTACTACCTGTAGGTAACAAAGCAATTTTTGCTTGGTTGACGGGTTTCTTTTCATTAGGAATGGTAAAGCTTTGTTTCAATATAATTTCTGGTTTGGTTGCCACATTGGTTATGGACACCAATAATAATGACCCGATGATCTTTGCTTTTTCTATTGGTATTCTTGCTCCAATTTTATCTGTTGTATTAGCTGTTGGTGGAGGTATGGCAGTTTTAAGAAGTTTTTCGAGTATTGCGACTTTAGGATTTTCCTCCGTTGTAAATGGATTTATAAAAAAATAATAAATAATATTCTATATATGAAAATTGATAAAAATTTAAATTCTCCAACAGAAGACAGACGTTTAAAATTTTTAAATCGTACTGCAACTCGTTTTTCTAGTAGGGATACTTTAGCTTTATTTACTATTGGAACTTTTGGGTTACATCTTTTAGCATTTGTTATCTTATTTTTGTTATACGGTTCCTATTCGCAATTAAGTAAAAAAGCACCTCCAACTTTGGTTCAATTAGAAAGCGGTAAATCAATCAAAGTTGCTCAATTAGGAAGTTTGGAACGTATTCCTCAAATAGTATTACGCTTTGTTTCCGATACAATGACTTTAATGATGAATTGGTCGGGAAATCTACCAGCGACAACAGTTGAAGATGCTTACGAACCAAAACCAGATAGTGGTGTAGACATTAGTTCAATTAGTAATAGTAGAGGTAAAGTTACTCACGGAGCATGGCAAGCATCCTACGCTTTATCGTCGGATTTTCGGAAAGAGTTTTTAGAACTGCTCGCTGAAATTACACCTTCAGGAGTGTTTAAAGGAAAAACCCAAATAGTTTTTGTTCCACAATATTTTCAACAACCAGTAAAAATAGCTGAAGGTAAATGGAAAGTAAGAATGGTTGCTAACCTTACCATGTTTGAACAAAGTAATAAGTTAGGAGAAGTGGTTCCTTTTAATAAAGAAATATTTGTTCGAGCAGTAGAAGCACCTTCATCTCCTAACAAAGTTGATGGGTTAGAAGTAGTAGTTTATCAAGTACGTTCGAGCGGTTTAGAAATTTATGCAATACGAGATTTACCACAGGAGAATCTGTGATGAATGAAAATTCAAATGATGAAAATGTTATTAAAGAAGAAAACCAGGAATCTGAAACCAGTTGGAATGAAGAAAGTTTAGCTAAATTACTTGGTTATGATGATTCTGATAATCAAAATCATCAAGTAGAAGAAACTGATATAGAGTCGATTAGTTATATTGATGAGCCAATAAACAGCACAAAAGAGGAAAAGAATACAGAGGTTATTGACGCGAATAATAATGTAGTTGATACTCAAGAATTATTTGACTCGCCACATAGTGGTAAAACTCAACCAACTTTTGCAACTAATCCTTTTGCGAAATTTGGTGCTGTGGGTTTGATTTTACTGGTTGTATTTGGTACGGGAGCCACTTTTTTAAATACGATTATTTCTGGCAAACCAAGAACTGCACCGAAACTTACGGCTAGCAAATCTGAAAAACCAAAAGTTCTTTTTAGGGAAGATACTAAACCAGCAGAAGTAGAGAACGGAAAATTAAAAGCTTCATTGGCTCTTTCAACTCAAGCAGAAAAAATTAAATCACAAGAAGAATCAAAAAATACCAAAACACCAATTCCTCAATCAAATTCTCAAATTAAACCAGAATTGAACGATCGCAAAGTGAATACAACACAACCCAAAAAAGCAACAGTCGTAAATAGACCACCAATGAACTCTTCAATGCCTCGTCGGGTAAGGCAAAATAGTTATCCAACACCAAGAAATTATTATCCTTCTCCAAGAGTGTCGATTCCTCAATCCATACAAACTGCAACAAAGCCAAATCCATTACCAGCGCCTTCTCCCGTGAAGACAATATCATCACCGACGATTGTTAAACCACCTGAAATCGACCCGACAGAGCAATGGTTAGCCGTTAATCAATTGGGAAGTTACGGTACTGCTGAAATTGCTATAAATAACGAACAGCAAACGATTGAGGGAATTAAGCCTGCACTGCACGAAGAACCAGTACCTACCACGATACCTAGAGCAGTCCCTTTAATGGTTCAAGACCAAAGAAAGGAAATCACTATTTATCCCGAACCGCTTTATGCAGAAGAAGCTCGGATTCTGGAAACAGATGGAAGTATGTTAACTCGACGAAGATACGACTCTTACCGTGACTGTACCAAATATAAAGAAAATCTCTACTGCCCTGAGCCTTTACAAGGCATAAGGCAATTAAAAATAGGGCAAACCATGACCGGAAAATTAATTACACCTTTAACGTGGGATAACAATTCGGTAGAGAATGCGAATACCAAGCAACCTACTTTAGATCAAGAAGAAAACTTTATTGTTCAAATAACCGAACCACTAAAAGATAAAAAGGGTTTTATTAATTTACCCAAAGATACTCAAATTATTACAAAGGTAAAAAACGTTGCAGAGTCAGGATTAGTACAACTTCAAGCAACGCAGATTATTATTAATGGTAAACAATATATCCTTCCACCACAAGCAATTAGTATTCGTGGAAATTCAGGTCTTCCTTTGATGGCATCCAAGCGAGGCTCCAAAAATCAAAATATTGCTGCACGAGACGCAGAAACATTTGTAGTTGGCTCTCTTGCCAAAGTAGGTAAAGTACTTAATCAACCCAAATCCGAGCAATTCTCTACTTCGAGCAGTTTTGGCGGCAATAATAGTTTTTCTTCCATTAGACGAAGTAATTCTAATATTTTAGGTGCTGTTTTAGAAGGTGGATTTGAGCCACTTACCGAACGAGTTAAGGAGCGTAATAAACGTAAATTATCAGAAATTGAACGCCGCAAAAAGGTTTGGTATGTTCCTGCTAATACGGATATACAGATATTTGTGAATCAATCCTTTACCTTCAGTGAACGATGAAAAATTTTGTACAAAAAACTATTATTTTTTCAATTTCTACCATAATAATTTTTACCAGTATCTCAATAAAAGTAATTGCTGGTGAGATGAAAAGTGGTGTAAAGCAAATAAGCAATACGGTTGCGACTGGTAATAGTGAAAGGGAAATACCTTTAATTAAATTATCTCCTGGATATGGAGTCAATATTTCATTTATCCCTACTGGTGAGAAAGTTGAGAAGGTATGGTTGGATAACCCTGCTATTGCTTCTTTAGATGTTGATGGTTGTTTATCTGGATTAGGAAAAGAGTGTGATTCGGGAGTAGGTGCAACTGTATTACATTTACGTCAAATTAAACCGTTAGATTTTAAGCAGTTACCTTCATCAAATAGTAGTTTATTGACGGTAGTAGCAAGAGGTGAAGATAAGCGGCGGGTTTATTTGTTTCGGGTAGCGATGGGAGATACAACACCCGAATTCCATACAATCGAGATTACGCCAACTCAAGAAAAGTTTAATGCTGATAGATTTCTGATTACAGATATTAAGAATTTACAGTTAATAAAGCGAGGGCTTGAAGTTGCCAAGCAACAGCGTTTGATTTTTCATGAATCTCGCTTGATGAACAGATTACAACATTTTTTAGTTTCGGCAAAAGCGGGAGAACAGATAAACGTAGCTGCTCGTAAAAATGGGATTTCTTTACGCTTAGTTAACCACTTAATCGAATTAGGTCATAATCAAAATTCAAATTTAAATCCATGAAGCTATCAAATAAAAAATTTCGTTTAATATTCGGCATCGGTTTATCAATAATAATAAGCAGTGCAGTAATCGTTTCATCCCAAGCTCAAGAAAAACTTGATTCTTCAACTACACAAACTCAAATAAAAACTGTTAATTGGCAGAATACTCGTATACCAGACTGGAATCAAATTACTTTTTCGACAATGCCTTTGATTAATACAGATGGCTCATTTCAAGCACCTCCGGATATAGAGGAAAAGTTAGGTTACAATCCCAATCGTAGTTGGGAAAAAGGACAAAACATCGCAGAATTTATGATGTTGGGTGATTTTCAGGACTCTTTTGAACTGCAAAAGTTTTCGCTATCTGATATTTCTCAAATTATTAGGTCAGATTTGAGTAAACTTAATTTAGAAAGCTTTGGTGTAATCAAACTACAAACTTTAGGTAGCTTGGTTTCGGCAATTCCTCAGTTAGAGAATATTCAAGTAGGTGAAATTAAACCTGTTGCCGATCTATTATCTCAAAAATTATCTGCTTCCTTCGATGGTAATCAAACTATTGGTAATTTATTAGAGCGATCGCCACATTTAAGTAAGTTAGATTTTTCTGAAATTAATTTGGCGAATTATAATATTGATTCTATACCTGGACTATCTTCAACTCCGATTGAAGAATTTGAAAAATGGCAAGGGATTTATATTGATTCAGTTCCAGGATTGGAGTCGGTTCCCTTCTTCCAATTCCCTAAGTCCATGAAAGCTGTAGGTGGAACGTTCGGAATTGTTGATGTTGCTTTTGGAACTGACGAACAGCAGCGACAACGAACAATTTCCGGAAGCAAAGAAGAAGGTTTCGCCGTACCATGTAATAAAGATTGCGCTCATATAGAGCTATCAGGTTCTAATGCTGTTCAAGGTAAAGCCTGGGTTAGTGGTAAATATCAGTTAGTCAAAGGTGGAAGAGGAATTCTTGGTTCGGTGAATGGTGGAAAAGAGCCTACAGGCAGACATTTATTTGGCGATGCTTTTAAGGTAGCGGTTTGGGATGTATCGGAAGTGGATGGGATGATGTCTCAAGCTTTATTTTTTCGGGTTTGTATGCGAAATAATTTTGTTGATTTGGGATGTACACCCTATTTTATCGGTCCGGTTCCATTTATGACTTATCGGGAGAAAGACTCTATATTTTTGGGCTTGATAAATGGAGGTGGTGAAAATTCTATTTCTACCCCTACAGGTTTGAAAAGTAGCGGATTTACTTTCAATAATTCTCCAATTACATCAAGTAGTAATTCATTGAATTTATTGCCACCAAACAAAGGTAGTTGTAGTAAAAGACATTCCAAAGGTACAAATATTGATGCTTTGGGTACTGCGCTTTCTGATATCAAAGATAGTTACGACTCCGTAGGAAATTATCTTTGTGATGGTAAGGGTAATTGCGGTCGCTCTGTTGGTGCAATAAAATTCATGTCTTACCGTCCTGAAGTGAGAAGAATTATTAAGAGTAAATCTGGCGGAGCAAAATTTCCTACTCGATTAGATAAGGGTGAAGAAGTGACGGGAGAAGAAATGATGCAGTATTTTTCACCTACTGAACAACAAAATTTAATTGCATCCGATACCAATCAATTATTAGATAATGCATCAAAGCAAATTGACCCAAATACAGCAACAGCATTTAGTCAAGAAAGATTAATTCAACGTGTTGGTCAAATGCATTTTGGTGGTACCAGTATTCCGATTGATTCAGAAGTTAGCAACGCTAACGAAAGCGATTCAATGAAAAAATATGGTATTGCAGTTGTAGATGGATATAGCAAAGCAATGAAAGCAATGGGTTGTGTAGAAAAGGCAGAAGATATTGAAAAATAAATCTAATTTTAATTATGAATAAAGAATCGCGTAATCAAATTATTTGTTTTCAAATATCATTTATACTCCTATCATGTTTTTCAATTGTTATTTTATTATGGCTGCTAAATGTAGCATCACCTAATAAGAAAGTAAATGACAATGATATTAAATATTATTGGCAAAATGCTGTAGATGTTGTCCCCGAACCTCTATTCACAAAAGTTGTATCTTTTTTATCGAAAACTAAGATAGATAAAAAATCTATCTTAGTTTTAAAAATACCATCAAAAGGTGCTGGTGAATTATTTGTGTTTGATTATCGTTCGCCTCAACTTTGTGGTGTCGGCGGCTGTTTATATGAAGTTTATCACGAGTCCGGAGAGCATCTTTTAGAGATAATTGCTAACCCAAATTTACCTCCCTCTCAACAGTTAATAAAAGTTGAAGATAGCATTAGTAAAGCTTTCCCTTGCATAACTTTCATTCAAAAGACAACCATGACAAGAATGGTATCTCTTAATAAATATTGCTTTAATACTGGTAGATATATGCGCTTCAACGAAACTTGGACAACCATCGAACAAAAAACAAAAAAATGACAACTATTAAATTACAGACAACGACAACAACACCGACCTTACAGATTGAAAGGCTGACAGATTTAATGAAGTCACAATCTGGGCTGATACTTATAGGCTGTTTTGTGGCGATCGCCATTTTCAATTTCTTATCCGGCAGTGATCATAAGGGTAAAGTAGCAACCAGTTACTGGGGTGGTAAACGCGAAAAACATAAAGCTAAACGTAGGGCTAAAAAGCAGATTGCCAAACCAATTCGTAACTCAGTAGCGCTCTATGTTGGTACTCCACCGGATATACGTTCGCAAATCGAAAAACAGTGGCATGAGAAAGGACTATTAAAAACTAAACCTACTTTTACTCAAAAACTACATAGGTGGAAAGAGCCAGAAAAAACATTATATTTCCCTGATGCTCAAAGAGGAATTTCTGCTATTGGTGCAGCAGGTTCTGGTAAAACATTCTCAGTTATAGACCCCTTGCTCCGCAGTGCTTTTGACCAAGGATTTCCGATGTGTCTTTATGATTTTAAGTATCCGGCGCAAACCAAACGAGCCGTAGCTTATGCAATGAAACGTGGTTATAAGGTGCGGGTGTTTGCGCCGGGATTTCCTGAAAGCGAGACTTGTAATCCTCTGGATTTATTACAGGATGAGGAAGACGCTATCGCAGCCGGACAATTGACGCACGTTATTTCTCGCAATTTTGACCGTAGTAATAACAACAGCGATAAATTCTTTGAAGAAGCTGGAGATAGTTTGGTTGAAGGTATTTTATTAGTAACAAAAGCAGTTAAAACTTTAACCGGAGATGATAAATATTGTGACTTAATGATGGCGCAAGCAATTTTATCTTTACCAAATTTAGCGGCGCGTATGGAAGCTGCTTCCAAAGATAAACTTAAGGTATGGACTTCACGTCCGCTTTCTCAACTTATCAGCGTTAAAGATTCTGAAAAAACAGCAGTATCAATTATTGGTACCGCACAAAGAATGTTTCAGCGTTTTCTCAAACGCGACTTTGTAGGTGCATTTTGTGGCAAAACAACGCTACCGCTTGATTTAGATGGAAAGCAGTTAATTGTATTTGGGCTGGATAGAAATAACCGAGATATTGTTGGTCCGTTACTTGCGGCTATATTACATATGATTGTCACCCGCAATGTATCGCGTACCGTACCCCGTTCCGATCCTTTAGTTGTGGCATTAGATGAATTACCAACTTTGTATCTACCAGCCTTAGTAAATTGGCTTAACGAAAATAGGGAAGATGGGTTTGTTGGGATTTTAGGATATCAAAATATTGCTCAATTAGAGAAAGTTTACGGAAAGGAACTGACAAGAGCTATTTTGGGTGGTACTGCAACTAAATTTATCTTTAATCCCCAAGACCCCGAATCTGCAAAGTTATTCAGCGACTACCTGGGAGAAATGGAGATTCAGTTTAATTCTAAATCTCGCAGTACGGGTAAAGGTGGAGGCTCTCGCAGTACTAACGAACATCATCAAAAAAGGCATTTATTAGAACCTGCTCAGTTTGCCAAGATGGGTACTGGAAGGGCAGTCATTATTAACCCAGCTTATCAGAGGGGTACGGAAGCTTACGTTCCCCTGTTGCAAAAAATAAAGGTTCCTTTATCAGATATCCAACAAATGAACTGGTCTGAGAATAAATGGGAATTTATCCGAGAAAAGCTGGTTCAGAATAACAGAGTACAAATTAACGATTCTGAACGTTCTAATCAGTTTTTGGAACGAGTTCATTTAGCAGAAGAATTGTTTCCACTACCCGAACAACCTGGTGCTTTACCTTCTCCTCAAGAGCTTGCGAGTGTGTTTTAAATGAGATGTTGAGGACATCTATGTTTTTATTACTTTCGGCAAAATCAAAAATATTGATAATAAAAAAATGCAAACACTACAAACACACTGGAATACAGAGGTTTCATCTCTTTTAGAGAAGTATCCCCAATGGCAGAAAATGTTGATGTCCGCTATTGATAAACCACAATTAGATGTAGGCTACTGTCCTTTCGTCATAGAAATATTTGACCAATATGGTTTATTAGCTGGCAAAATTAATAAGTTTGGATGCTATGAATGTAAACGTTCAAGTAATCAGCAAAGCAAATTTGTAGCTTGGATGTTTGATGGAGAATTAGCAATTTTTTATGTGGATTTGCATATGCTTCTAAATCGTATAGCAATACGGGAAGAACTAACATTATGAGTGACATATTTACTTTAAACTCTGGTGATGCAACTGCAATTCAACAGCATTACGAGCGAGTAATTGAAACATTATTGCGAACTTTATTAAATACCGAAAATTCAGGAGACAAACAACAACAAGATTTGAAAATATTTGATGGTGATAGGTTGATTTATGGACGAGATAATAATCAATTTAGAGATGATATTTCTGGAATATCAGGACAGCTTTTAAATCCTCAACTAATTGCCGAACTTCAAGAATTACGCTCTACTCCTGCTGGTGATGTAGCTTCGGGAGTAATAAATAAAAAAGTTGAATTAGACGGAAAGGTTATTCTACAGAGCGATCGAGATGGTAAAGTACTTGTTAATAATTTTTTACAATCTGAATCAAATCAAAGTCGAAGTAAATCTGAAGTTTTTGAAACGAGTAATATAGTTGATGAGAAGCAAGATTATGACAGCCATTCTTTAATCAACAATTCTAATAACCAAAAACCTGAAATAAAAGAAGATATAAGTTTACCATTTATCAATGGCTCAACGAGAGTTAAAGAATCTCTTCAAGTTCTAGAAGATAGCCCTATAAAAAATATACTTATATCAGAGGTTGAGCAATTAAAAACTGAATTAAAAGCATTACAGCAAGAACGCAGTTTTTATAAAGAGCTAATCGAACAAAGATTGCAGCAACCCAAAAATACTTCATGGTGGCAGCAAGCTATTAATAATGTCTCAACTGTGGTTCAAAGCGTGAATTCTGCTATAAAAATGGGAATACGCGAATTCAAAGAGAATTCTGTGCAACATAGCAGTGCTGCATCTTTAAAAACTTTATTTTATCTCCAAACACAACCTGGAGCAAATCAATATACTGCTGGAGAATATCAAATTTCTCGTCAAGGTGCTTTATACGAAGTATCTAGCGAAGCAACAGGTAAACAAATAATGCAGTTTCGTTCAACCCCTTTGGGCGTAAAAGTTGAACAAGGAAATTTGGACAGCACACAAATTCAAGATATTAGCAGTTTACGACATTCTCTAAAGAAAAATGAACCTCTACCTACAACTTTTACTCCTATAGGTAAACAAGAAGCTGAGTATTTTAAGGTTGTAGAGAAAGTTACTAATGCCTTAGTACAGTATGCCATCGCTCAACAACAAGAAGTAGAAATTGACGGTGTATTTTCTTATAAATGGCGAGCTAGCCCTCAAGGAAACGTGCATATTGAGGCGAAAGATGGACGCGGTGTGTTGTTAGAAAAGGATGGAGGAAAGCTAAAAACTAATATGAGCCAGAAAGATTTAAATTATTTTGAACAAATTCTACCAAAGCTGCAACCGTCGCAGGTTGAAGGCAGTAGGCAGGTGGCAGAAGGCAGGAGGGAATTAATGATGGAATAACTATTAATAATGGTCAGCTAATTATACCTAAATAAATATTATCTGTAAGAAGCTTTAAGATGTTTATTTATCTTCTTTCCTTCTGCCTACTGCCCTTTACCTATTGCCTTCTGACATGGACTTATCTTATTTAAACGTATTGGTTGATTCAGGTGTTCCTATTGTCAACGTAACTGCTTCAACCAGAGAGCGTGCAACTGTTTTAAAGTCGATTATAAAAAACAGTGCTTCTTTAAAAAATGTTTCTGTATATTTATGGAATTCTGGTTGGGGGTGCATGGAACAAGTTGATTGTAATGAAATAGGTAAAATAAATTTCTCCACTATACATTCAAGTTGTTTGTGTAAGCATGACCAAGATATTTTTGATGTTTTTGAGTTTTTAATGAATTCTGAAAGAGAAGGGATTTTTGTCTTTGAAAACTTATTCTCTTTAGGAAATGATACGTCAGAAGAAGATAAATTATTTTCTCACAAACTCATATCAAAAATAGTAAATATCTACTATGAACTTGAAAATAGTAGTTTCTTCAAAAAACTCATTATTTTGACCACTGATAATGTTGAAATACCCTCAACTCTTGCTAGTTTAATTCCGACTCTATTTAATCCATTACCTTCTACCAAAGATATTACTCATTTCCTACAAGCAAATTTACCATTTTCTTCCCCTAAGATTGATATATCAAGCATAATAAATGCTGCTTCGGGTTTGACTATTGAGGAGATTCGCTTAGGGTTAGCAATCGCTGTTCGTCAAATTAAAATATTAAATATTTATGATTTATCCAAACAACTTCTTGCTTACAAGATTAATCGTTTTCGTTCTTTAAATTTGAATTTTGTTTCAAAGCCAAGCGTACCTGATTTTGGCGGTTTGGATTTGTTCAAAAGGTTTATAGAGCAAGCCAAGCTGGATTTTTCGACGGAAGCTAGAAAAGTGAATATTTCTCTTCCCAAGGGATGCTTGTTAGTGGGACCACCTGGAACTGGTAAAACTTTAGCAGCAAATGTTTGTGCTTCTATTCTGGGCTTTCCCCTTATCAGTGTGGATACCGCAGCCGTTATAAGCGGTGGTGCTACATATTTAAAGCGCACTTTAGAAAGAGTAGAAGCTTGCGCTCCTGTGGTGCTTTATTTTGACGAGTTGGATAAACTATTTTCTATATCTACTAGTAGCGGGGATAATAATTCCACACAGATTTTAGGGACTCTACTTACTTGGTTGCAAGATAAAACCACTCCAGTATTTGTTGTTGCTACTCTCAATAGAATTGATGCATTACCACCAGAGTTAACAAGGATGGGAAGATTTGATGAAATATTTTACGTCGATTTTCCTCAAGCTTACGAGCGTAAGGAAATTTTGATGATGCATTTGGCAAGATTCGATAAGCGATATCAAACTGGAGATGTACTAACACAGAAGGAATGGCGAATTATTCTTAATAAAACTGTTAATTGTACTGGTGCGGAATTAACGCGAATGGTAGAGAAGGCTGCACGCAAACTGTTTCACCAAGGACTAAAAATGAATATTGGGTTAAGAGAATTGTTGGAACAGCGGGAAAAAATGGTTCCGCTGTATGTCAGAGATACCGATCGGATTTTGGCGATCGCAAACCGAGCTAAATATTTTGCACAACCTGCTAGTAGTGAAGATACGTCGGAGTTTGCACCTGTAATTACTTCGTTTTGGGGTGATGTGCGCGATTTGAACAACAACAAAAACAATTAGATTAAAAATAATCGTTAGTTTGTAACGTTAACGTTCTAATAGTGAGCTTTGTATTCGTTCGCTTATCTTATGACAGGTGGCGAAATCAAATACCACGAATTCCCCTATTTCAGAAATCGTTGTTCTTGTTCAAGTCATACCTTTTCTATACTGCTTGCGGTAAGTGGCTAGAATCTTTACTTTCACGGCATTGAGCGATCCAAACAGCAAGAGCATTAAGAACTTCTGCTTTTTCTTGAGGAGATGCTTCCATTACAAGCGATCGTAAATTAGTTTTTGGTTTAGAGCCAACTAATTGCGAGATGTACCATTCTCTTGCATCTTCAGGAAGAACTAATAGTAAAGCCAAAAATTTTGTTGTTAGCAAATCTCCCTTACCACGCCGGAATCGAGATAAAGTAACTTCGGAAACCCCTATCAATTGAGAAATTTCTTTAGCTGATATGTCAAAACGTTCAAGCATTTCGTCGAACAGCTTTTGATGCGTCTCCATACCTTTTGTAACGATTTCTTGCATTTTTTGCGACAAATTAATTAAAGAGTTCTTAAAATGATTAAATATCTTTTTAAGAAGATAGGCAAGTTACTTAAACGAAGCTTTAACTATCTTTATCCTAGCAATATCTTAGCTCATTGGAGTAGGACGCAATATACCTATGCCGTACTCCAATAAAAAATCTGCTCCTGTTATTCATACAAACTGGAGCAAACTAAAAAAATAAAAAACTTGTAGGTGCATTATGACTCAAAGTAGTAGCAGAATTCAAGGAAAATTTACCCACTATGCTCATGAAGAATGGTTAAGGGCTTGTAAAGAATTCGTACCAGCAGATAAA
Organism: uncultured Rivularia sp.; assembly: GCA_964395005.1. Lineage (GTDB taxonomy): Bacteria > Cyanobacteriota > Cyanobacteriia > Cyanobacteriales > Nostocaceae > Rivularia. The sequence goes on along the minus strand of CAYMZW010000002.1, from coordinate 42,053 downwards.
AATGTCCTTTACTACCTCAAAATAGCAGAATGAATTATTTGATTCTAAGCAATTAGGGCTGAAGTAACGGTAACGATAGATATCTTTGATTTTTTGATAAAAAAACCTACGCTGCTGCTAGTTTGCTGGTTTTTTGAGGAATTTCGTTACTAAACCAATAGTCTGCAATTATACGCATTGCAGCAGCCCTCTCTTTTTCAGAGGCATTAATTAGTAGGGTTTCCAAATTGATCTGATTACCAGCTGCAAGCTTTTGTCTTGCTACCGATTGGTGCGGTTCCGGCAGTGCTTCTAAAACACCGAAATAAGTAGTACACATCATATCTTGTTTACCATTCAAGAACTTACTAAGAACGCTGTTACTAATACCAGCTTTACTAGCAAGCTCCCTGTAGCTTATACCGCTAGCAGCTATTGCATCTCGTAATATTTCTCTATGAAAATTCATTCTTAGTAAGTGCTTCTTTGTGGAACCGATATGATATATTCATAAACTATCAGTAGCAAAGCTATCTGACAATCCGTATTTCGTAAAAAATGAAGACAAAAGAATTTGCACCCTTACTTATCAGTAATGGGTCAAGATTTGCTTGCTTGTATTATGACACAGATTATTTTTGTCCAAATGCTAATTAAGTCAATTTTTAATGTTTGCTGCGCGCAATTACAGCGACCAGTATATCTTATGCCGGTGTCTTGCTAGATATAAAGATGCAAAAAATTAGCCCCAATCCTGGCAGACCGGGGCAATGTTCAAATCTCAAACTTTATTTGTTTGATTCAAACTTAGTTCAAACTTAACTCAAACTTAGGTACATTATGACTCAAAACAACCCAAAAATACAAGGAAAATTTTACCCACTTCAGCATGAGGAATTTGTGAGTGCTTGCCAACAACTCGCGCCCGCGCAGTTGATGGTATTGTATTTCCTTCGTACACTTGACCCTTATGGCGATGGGGTCGAGGTGTCAGTCTCTGAGATAGCCAGACGACTATCAACTGAAAATAAAGAAGTGCATCGTTCTACGGTTAGCCGTGCGCTCAAAGCCTTGGACAAAAAGGGATTTATCGATTTAGAGCTATTGAAAGTAAAAATAAAAGTTTCACCACGCGGTCTTCACTGTTGCGATGAAACAACAACGGTGCCTACAGACAACAGTGTTGCCTCACCGCAACAAGCGCGATCGTCAGGCAACGAGTGCGATCGTGACGCAACAAGCGTGATCTCACCGCAACAAGCGCGATCATCACGCAACAAGCAAGAGCCAGAACCCTTACCAGACAAAGATTCTGAAACTCCTAAGACTATTAAGACTTTAAAGACTCTCTCTCAGAAGAGGAGAGAGAAAGTTTTTTAAAGTTTGTTAATAAGAAAATAGCTGAATTACCAAAACCGCCAACTTTACCAAACAAATGGATTGAAGCCAACTTTGAAGAGTTAAGGAATCTGTGGGAGAAGCAAAACAATGCAAGTGGATCAATACATTGCGAGGCGGCGAGTAGTACAAAGGTTCTTGATTTTGAAAGTTGGGAAGACAGCAGGCATCAGGGTCAATATTTTTCGCTAACGAACAAGGGATTGACTAAGTTTTGTGAAAATCCCACTTCTAAGGCTTGGTATGAGTGGGCAGTAGTGAAGTATCCACATAAGTTTGTTGACATACCTTCCTGAACGAAATAACCACGATGTAGTGCTTTTTTTTAACTTTACTAATTGCCGTGTTTGCTAAACAAAATAAAGTCATTGATTTTGCTTCTTTCTTGGACAAGGTGCCACCGCAGTGTATAGAAGCAGAAGAAGCCATTTTAGGCGGTATTTTGCTCGACCCTGATGCTTTAGCTCGCGTGCGCGATGAATTGAAGCCCCACCATTTTTATATCGGCGCTCATGAGTATATTTACCAAGCAATGCTGAAGCTGTCGGAACTTGAGAAACCGACCGATCTGATTGTCGTTATTGGGGGAAAGCCGGGATACGTGCAAAATGGGACACGTTGCAAAGTTTTGTTAAGATACTTGCGATAATTTAGATTTTGTGAGTTGTTTTTCAGCTAATCTTACTTTCCTGGCGCAGAGTATAGTGCATTCTCTTCAACTACCAGCTTTTTTATTTTTTATTTGTGTAAAAAATAGAATTTTATATACACACTATAGTTTTAAATAGATAATAAAAATACTCTTTCTAAACACAAACTTTTAGTAATTTAAGTCAATCTTTCTAGGGCTTGACGTGCAACTTCTTCTGCCCTAGCAGACGTAACTTTTTGATAACGTAGAGTTGTTTGAATATTCTCATGCCCCATCAGCGCCCGCAACTCCTCAATACCCATTAAACCAACACGTTCAGTCGCAAAAGTATGCCGTAAATCGTGTATTCTAATCCCAACTAACTCTGGGTAATCAGTTATTAATTTTCGCCAATATTCATGCACTGTACGATAGCTAATTCTACTGACAACTTTAGTCACTGGCTGTTGGGCTGTGAATAGTGCATTTACAGTATTATGACGCTCATATTTAATATATTTATTTAATGCCTCAGCAGCCGCGTTACCGAAATAACAACTACGCTGTTTATTGCCTTTACCAACGACTTGAAATCTATGCTTCGTAAAATCCAAATCATCTATATTTAACGCTAAAAGCTCTGCTATACGGCAACCTGAATGATGTAATAGGTGTATTATGGCATTCATACGTAAATCAGATGCAACAGCTTTGTATAGTAAATTTAATTGTATCGTAGTTAAATATCGTATCGCTCCATCAGTTTTATGCTCCCCTTTTTCTGAGTTCGGCTGACGTTGTTTTAAACCACGAATAGGATTGAACTTGATATAACCTTGTTCAACAGCAAAATTCAATAAACTTTGTAGTATTGCTTGGTACTTACGATGAGTTGTATAGTTACAGTCTTCCAGAGTTTTTAAATACTCAACTAAAGTCTTCTTACCAATAATTTCAATCGCCCAACTCCCGTATTCTAAAAGTATTGGTTTTAACGCCAATTCATAAGTACGTTTAGTACTTTTCGCCCTTTCCGGACGTGACAAAAATTCAGTAATAACAGTGGCTAAAGTAACAGTCAATTTAATGCTAAATTATGTAAATTCTATAGAGACAAACAATCATTATTTAATATATCTTTTTTAGGTAAATAGTGATTACTTTTGATGGATACTTTTAACACTCCTTTACCACAAGAAACAGTAGGGGACTACATCAAACGGTTGCGCGTGGAATTAAAAATGAGTCAGAATCAGCTAGCCAATGCATCTGGTATTCACCTACATTCCTTGGGGAAAATAGAACGAGGTATCACCACGAGATTAAGTCACAAAACCCGCCGGGGATTAGCTAGGGCTTTATCAATACCAAGCGAGTACTTAGAAGCAATTTGTAACGGTTCCGAAATATTACAACCATTTACTAGTATAAAATTTTGTCCTAAATGCTGGACTCCAGGAACACCCACAGAACCCATTTGGAACAATGTTAGGTCATTACACTGCTTCATGTGCGGGCATGAGCTTATTTCTCATTGTCTTAAATGTAGAAAGTCAGTAAGAACCTTTAAGCATTGCTACTGTCCTTATTGTGGCTTTTACTACAAAAATACAGTTATTGATATTGATAGTAAGAAAACATTACTAAAAAGAAAAAAATCTAAAACTAAGAAAAAGTGAATGTTTTGTTCTATATCTATAAAAGCAATCACAGTATGGATAATCCATAAATACCAGAGTGACATCTATAGAACGCACCGCTTACCCAAGATTTAAACGCCAATTTACTACTAAAGAACTTACAGAAATTTATACACCTACCAATTCAGAAATTGCTTTTGCTTACAGTGCGACAAAAGGTGAAAGTAATATCCTCAATCTACTTATTATATTAAAATCATTTCTGCATACTGGGTTATTTCCCGTTTATTTCAGATATTCCACTAAAAATAATCAACCATATTCGCAGTCATTTAAAGTTTAAAGATGATATTGCTTTAGGCTATGAAAGTAAAAAAACAATGTATCGACATCGGACAGCTATCCGAGAATATCTGACTGTTAAATCTTTTAATCAAACTGCGCTACATTTAGCAGTATCGGCAGTAAATGAATCTGCGACTGTGATGGACAATCCTGCGGATTTAATGAATGTCGCTATTGCCGAATTAATTAAAAATAGATATGAATTACCGGGATTTAATACATTAAATAGATTAGTACGTCGAGTTAGAAATTTAGTCAACCAAAACTTATTTAAACTGGTACTAAGTCGCTTAAGCAATGATTATCAACAACGCCTAATCGACCTCTTGGACAATCATCCAGTGGAATATAGAAGTCTCTACAATAACATTAAGCAACTTCCTAAGCGCCCAACTCGCAACCATCTTAATGATTTAATTGTACATTTAATCTGGCTTGATTCTTTGGGAGATATCAAACCATTACTTACCGGAATTACAGCAGCTAAGATTCAACACTTTGCTGCGGAAGCGAGGGTGTTAGATGCGAGTGAAATCAAAGAATTTAATTTACCAAAGCGCATTACTCTTATACTATGTTTAATTTACTCGGCACAAGTGACAACGCGAGATAATTTGGTTGAGATGTTTCTAAAAAAAATGCGTTTGATACATAATAATGCCAGGAAAGAATTAGAACTTATCAAGCAGAGATATCAGGAGACAGTTGAAAAGTTACTGGGAGTTCTCGGAAATGTTCTTCATGTATGGGTTGACGAAGAGCAAGAGTTGACTAATATTGACAAGGTTGAGAAGGCTTCGTTAGTTAATAATACTGATAAAGTAGAACAAGTTAATCAGTTACTTCTCCCAGAAGGTGGTGCCGAACAATTATTGAGTGAATGTGAGGCAATAAATGCTTATAAGGGAAATAATTATTTACCTCTATTATGGCAATTTTATAAAAGTCATCGTAGTACTTTCTTTAGATTATTAAGTGCTTTGCAGTTTGAATCCACAACTCGCGAGCAAAGTGTAGTTGAAGCACTAAATTTTATTCTAGAAAATCAGTCAAAGCGAGGTCATTATTTAAGAAATGCTATTGACTTAAATTTAGAATTTGCTTCTCCTCAATGGCAGAAACTTTTATTTGTTGAACAAGGAAACAAAACTAAAATTGTTCGTCGCCATCTAGAGGTTTGTGTTTTTTCTTACTTGATGACTGAACTGAGGACGGGAGATATCTGCGTCATTGGTAGTGAAAATTATGCCGACCACCGAGAACAGTTATTACCTTGGTCTGAATGTTTACCATTAATTGACCAGTATTGTGACAACTTGGGTTTTGCATCGGACGCAGATGGTTTTGTCGAACAACTCAAGGAATGGTTAATCGATACAGCTTCAAAAGTAGATGCTGGTTATCCTGATAATCGTCAGCTTGTAATTAATGATTTGGGCGAACCTGTATTAAAAAAGTCATTGCGTCATGATTTAAGTCCCGAAGCTAAAGCTCTGCTTGTAGCTGTGGAAGAACGTTTTCCGGAACGCAATTTAATTGATGTTCTACGGAATGTTGACTACTGGACTAATTTTACACGTCACTTTGGACCCATGAGCGGGAGTGATCCGAAGTTGGAGCGAGCGACGGAACGCTACCTGCTGACAAGTTTCACTTATGGCTGTAATCTCGGACCAACTCAAGCTGCAAGACATATGCGAGGTATTGTGACTGCGAAGGAAATATCGTTTGTTAATCGCCGTCATGTGAGTGTAGATAAGTTAAATGCAGCACTTGTAGATATTATTAATCGCTACAACGTTTTGAAGCTTCCGGGTATTTGGGGTGATGGGACAACTGCTGCGGCGGACGGGACTAAGTACGAACTCTACGAGGAAAACCTGCTGTCTGAGTACCACATTCGCTACGGGGGCTACGGGGGAATTGCTTACCACCATGTTTCCGATACCTACATAGCTTTATTTAGCCATTTCATTTCTTGCGGAACTTGGGAAGCCGTTTATATTATCGAGGGCTTGTTGAAAAATTGTTCTGAGATTCAGCCACATACGATTCATGCCGATACCCAAGGACAATCAACACCTGTGTTTGCATTGTCACATATGCTAGGTATTAAATTAATGCCCCGAATTCGTAATTGGAAGGATTTAATTTTCTTCCGTCCAGATAAGGATACAGTTTACGAACATATTGATTCTTTATTTAAGGATACGATTAATTGGGATAAAATTAAAAATCATTGGCAAGATATTTTACAAGTTGTACTCTCAATTCAAACCGGTAAGATTTCGAGTGCAGTGTTGTTACGAAAACTAGGAAATTACAGTCGTAAAAATAGGCTATACCAAGCTTTCCAAGAGTTGGGACGAGTAGTAAGAACGGTATTTCTGTTGCAATATATTTCGGATATGAAGTTGCGAAAACAAATCACAGCCGCAACTAATATTGTTGAAGCTTATAACGGCTTCTCAAAATGGTTTTTCTTTGGTGGCTTTGGGGTTATTTCTAACAATGACCCTATCGAGCAGGAGAAGATTATTAAATATAATGACTTGGTTGCTAATGCTGTTATCTTCCACAACGTTGTAGATTTAACTGATGTGTTGCGGGACTTACTGAAAGCTGGTTATTCAATTACCCGTGAAGATGTGGCAACCTTAAGTCCTTATATGACCAGTAATATCAAGCGTTTCGGCGATTATATGATTGATATGGAAACTGTACCCAATTTGTTGGATGATGAAGGACTTTTGATTTTAGCTTAATGGATTCTCAGGGTATTGCACAGCAAGGGTCGTATAGTTTTTGTTACATAACTTTACAACGTGTCCCATTTTGCACGTATCCCGGCTTTCCCCCATTTCCAGAAAAGGTTAATTCTGTTTGCGTTATAAAACGCATATAGCAGGCAATTAATCGGAAGGGCATCTAATTAAAATAGTAGGTTTTTATGAGTAATAAAGATATATTCAATAACGGCAAAAATGAAGAAATTATCTTATCTTCGATAGATGCCTATGTTAATTTTTCTGAAGAAGATACTTATGGTTTAAATGCAGCAAGCAAGATAGACAACAATATAGGAAGTGACTCTTTAATTTCAGAAATAGAACATCTGAGTTCTGAAAATATAAATATTATATATAGCACCGACAATATTGGTGACGATACAGATATTTTAGTATCATCACCTCTTTTATTTAATAAGACATCTACTCCTGAACAATTATTTGGACAGCAGATAATTGATTTTAATAAAACAGATATTGATTTCCTTACAGGTAATAATAGAAATAATCCTTTAGTAGGCACATTTGAATTAAAACCATCAATAATAGATGAAGTTGTTGCACCTCCTATCTCAACCACCGCACCCACTTCTAAATATGCAATTAGAACCGAAAAACAAATTAGAATCAACAACGGTGGAGATTTAGACGGAAATCCTGTTGATATCAGTGACGATGCTTTAATTTATGCTGCTAAAGGATTTAGAATTAATGGCAATGTTACTCTGCCAATAAAGCGGGATGAAAACGGTAATCCCTTGCGGGATAATTTCGGTAAGTTAATTTTAGTAGATAATGCTGTTACCGTTGCAGCAGATTACGCTGGTATCAATGCTCCTAACAACCAGTATTCTAATTTAGTTCCTCCACGAGTAGTAGAAGAACAAGTAATTGATATCCCCGATGCTGCTCTATTAAAACAGCAAAGAATAGATAGTATTATCGCTACTGATACAGAAACTATAACCTTTAATGCGGGACAAAATCCTTTAAGAAATTCTCAACAATGGACTTCTAAATTTCCATCCCCGGGTACCTTAGATAAACCAACAGTGGTAAGAGTAACGGGTGGGGGATTAAGTATTCCAAATAAAGTTGATTTAAGCAACTACCTTATTATCGTAGAAAACGGTAATATCAATTTTAATGGCAACCAGCATAATTTTGAGAACGTTGTATTAATTGCCGAAAACGGTAATATTAATTTATCTAAGATACAAGCAACGAATTTATCTGCATTTGCTTCCGGTTCAATTAATATGAATCGTCAATCGAGGTATGTAGGTTCTACTTTACTTGTAACTGAAAGTAATAAAGGTAATATAAACTTTAATGGTGCTACAGCTTCTACAAATTCAGAAGATACTTTAAGAGTAGTTTCGAGCGGCAAAATTAACTTTAATGCTGCATCTGATACCCGTGGCTCTTTTGAGAGTGTAGGTGATTTTACTTCTAAAACTAACTCTACTTTGTACGGTACTATTGCCGCAAAAGGTTTTGTTAACTTGAGGAGAGGTGCCAATGTTGTCTATGCCTATGATGTATTAAAAAATGAAACAGATGAAGAAGAAATTGTTATTAATGCTGCTTTAATCAAAGATGTAAATGTAAATGACACAGATGACCTGGCAATTAGCGGTACGGTAAAGAATGAAAGTCAGATAGTATCTTTAAAAGCTGCTTTCAAAGATACAAATATTGATAATTATATAGATGCAACAGCATGGTTACAATCAGATGGTAGCTTTACTTTCAATAAATCAATTTTAGAAGCTATTAAAGGCGATGTTTTAGGCGATGATAGCTATACTTTATATTTACAAGCAGAAGACGTAGAAGGCAATACGAGTAATGTCTTTGAATTAAGCTTTATTTTAGATACTGCTATACCAATATATAATCCTGGATTTGCGATTAAAACGGAAGGAAATTTAACAATAAATGGTGGTGGAGATTTAAATGGGGAGCCATTAGATTTATCAGATGATGCCCGGATATATGCAGCCCAAGGGTTTAAGATAAATGGTAATATTAATCTTCCTGTCAAATTAAACGCAGATGGTACTCCACAACTGGATGTTTTTGGCAAGAAAATCTTAAAAGATAACGCCGTTACCGTTGCTGATGTTTACATTACCAGCAATGGTCCCTTCAATCAATATGCTGGTTTAAATCCACCCCAAGTTATAGAAGAGATTACAGTTGATATTCCTGCATACGACAGTCTTAAACAGCAGCAATTAGATAGCTTTATTACAGACAATAATAAAACGATTACCTTTGATATCGGCGATAAGAAAAATAACGTTAGAAATGCTAATAGTTGGATTAAAAATTTCCCCGCACCGGGTACAGCAGAAAATAAGACAGTAGTAGAAGTAATTGGTGGGGGATTAACTATTCCTAATAAGGTTGATTTAAGTAATTATGTAATTATCGTTCAACAAGGCGATATTAACTTTAGGGGTAGTAGAAATAATTTAGAAAATGTTGTCTTAATTACAAATGATGGTGATATCGATTTAGCAAAGGTAAAAGCCTCTAACTTATCCGTTTTTGCATCTGGTTCTATTGATATGAACGATGCAGCAACCTTCGCTAGTGATACTTTAATCGCATCCGGTAGCAACACTGGAAATATTACTTTTAAAGGTGCATCTGAAGATATTAATACAAGTGATATTATCAGAGTTGTATCAAACGGCGATATTATCTTCAACGGTGCCGCAGATACTAGGGGAACATTCGAGAGTGCGGGCAAATTTACCTCGTTAGGTCAGTCTACAATTTACGGTATGATAGCCGCTAAGGGCGATATACGGTTTAACAATGGAGTAAGAGTTGTTGCCATTGATATTAATTTAGCTAAAGCTGACGATACAGGTATAAGCGATACGAATGATATTACTTATGACCCCATACTTAGCAGTACGGTAACGGATGATGGTGAAATAGTAGAATTAATAGATGATAGTTTAGTCGATTTCTCGGCATTTGCCCCTTTGGGTAGTAGTCAAGCTGAAGGTGATTCAGGATTACCGACTATTTCTGCTAATAACGGCACAGTACCTGGTAATTTAGATGACTCGGATATGAATAATCCGACTCGTGATGGGCGTTACAGTGACGACTATAAGTTAATTGATTTTACAATTGGAAAAGTTGTTACACTTGATTTATCCTCTTCAAACATTGACACCTACTTACAACTTATAAATGAAGATACAGGCGAAGTCATAGCTCAAAATAATAACTCTGGTGCCGGTAGTAACTCACTAATAAGTTTTACCCCCGCCGAAAACATTAACTATATTGTGCGGGTTACTAGCTACTACAGCAGTGATACAGGAACATATAATCTGAATGCCACACTAGGTTTACCAGACTTGGTAATAACAGATGCCATTGCACCGACTACAGCCGCAGAAGGTAGTAAAGTTTCCTTAACTTGGACTACTACTAATCAGGGACAAGGGATGGTAACAAATGCTTGGAATGACAGAGTTTACTTATCCGACAATACCATCTTTGATAGCTCAGACCGCTACATGGGTAATTTTGGAATTGGCGATGAATTTCCACTGATTCCTGGTGAGAGTTATACTTTTGCCAGAGATATGCTGCTACCTAAGCGGGTTGGCTCTGGGAAACAGTATTTGCTGTTTGTAGCTGACTCATCTAATTACTTAGTTGAAGGAAGTGAAACTAATAACACCCGAGCAGTTCCCATCGATATTACATTACCGGATTTAGTAGTAACAGAAGCAACTGCACCTCTGGCTGTTACAGTAGGTAGTACGGCTGAAATTTCTTGGACGGTTCTCAACCAAGGTAATGTGGAGGCAACACATAGTTGGTATGACCGCATTTATTTATCAGATGATCAAAATTTTGATTCACAAGATACACAAATATATTCATTCAATTCAGGTACATCTGAAACAACTGTTGCAGCAGGAGATGCCTATAATTTAACAGAAACTGTTACTATCCCTCAAACTGTTTTAGGAAGTCGTTATCTGTTATTTGTTGCCGACGCAAATAACTATCACTACGAAACTAACGAAAGCAACAATCTCAAATCAATTCCAATTGTAGTTAATGCTCCCGACTTAATCGTATCTGATGCTACTTCACCAGTAGAAGCGGCACAGGGCGAATCAATTTATGTTAACTGGGAGGTAAGTAATCAAAGTAGTTTCACTGCTGATGCTAATTGGTATGACTATTTTTACCTTTCTGATGATGAGAATTTTGACAGTGGAGATGACTATATCACAAGGAGTTACATCGGAGATCAAACTCCATTAGCAGCAGGAAGTAACTACAGTATTAACCGAGACATTGTAATTCCCACTGATGCAGATGCAGGTAATCGTTACTTGCTGTTTTTTACGAATAGATATAATTATCAACAGGAAACTGACGATACTAATAATGTCAAAGCAGTTCCAATCACCATCAAAGCTTCAGATTTAGTCGTAACCGATACAACTGCTCCTACAACTGCTGCGGTTGGTGAGGATATTCAACTTTCCTACACAGTTAAAAATCAAGGGGAAACTACAACTTCTCGAAGTAACTGGTATGACTATATTTACTTATCTGGTGACAGTGTTTACGATAATAACGATCAACAACTTTACGAGTACTATTGGGATTCAACATCACTTGCGGTAGATGGAACTTATGCAGTTGATGATATCAGTATTACTTTACCTGATAGTGTAGTAGGTCAACCAGGAAACCGTTACTTATTATTTGTCACGGATAGATATAATTATCAAAAGGAAAACAACGAGGAAAATAATTTCAAAGCAGTTCCTTTGACGATTACAGGTGATAATGCTGATTTAGAAGTAATATCAGCCACAGCACCATCAGTGGTTGATGTTGAGCAACGTGTATCTGTCTCTTGGACTGTTAAAAATACAAGCACGTCGGAAGCTACGTCGGATAACAATTGGAACGATAGGGTTTACATTTCTAGTGACAGTATTTTAGATGAAAACGATACATATCTAAGGCAAAAATGGTTTTCTTCAACACCATTGGAAGCCGATGGAGAATATAGCTTAAGTACTGAAATTACAATTCCTAAAGACACAATAGGCAGTCAATATTTATTATTTATAAGTGATTACTACAATTACCAAAGCGAACTTGACGAAGCGAATAATGTCAAAGCTATCTCTTTAGAAGTAAAAGCTCCTGACTTACAGATAACTAACGCTACAGCACCCAAACAAGCTTATGCTGGGGCAGAATTAGAAGTTACTTGGACCGTTGACAATCAAGGGAATGGTAACGCTTTAACTGAGTGGTATGACTCGGTGTATTTGTCCGATGATGACACCCTATCTACCAGCACGGATATTCTGCTATCAGATGCTCGAATTCATCAAAATTTATCACCATTAGCTTCGGGCACTGGTTATACGGTAACGCAGTTGCTTTCAATGCCTGACGATATTACGAAGGGTAGCAAATATCTATTATTTGTAACAGATCGGTACGATCAGCAAGGTGAGTTGAATGAAGATAATAATTTCAACGCAGTTCCGATTACTATTGGAGATTTTGACGAAAATCTGGTTTTATTAAGAACTGATAGTCCAGTTCAAAACCAAAACAGTCCTGACTCTGCAAATAGTACAAACCCTGACTTCATTGTCACAGAAGCAACAATACCAGTGACAGCAGCCGAACGTTCACCAATTACGGTGAATTGGACCGTTAAAAATCAAGGAAGTGTAGCAACTGATGCTAGCTCTTGGTATGACTCGGTTTACCTCTCCGATAACACGGTTTTGGATAGCTCAGATCGCTATATGGGTGATATTGAGATTAACGAAAACCTCGATGCGGGAGAAATTTATAGTAAGAGTCAAAGTTTTAATTTACCTGAAGGTACTGGTTCAGGTAAATGGTATCTACTGGTAGTTGTTAATAAATACGATTATCAAACAGAAAGTAGTGACGCTAACAATGTCTATGCTGTACCGATTGATATTACCATTCCTGACCTGACAATTACTACCGATAACGCTCCTGCAACAGCAGTAGTTGGTGAAACTGTTTCTGTTTCTTGGATGGTGGAAAATCTAGACGATGTATCAGCTTCGGCTGATTGGTATGATTCGGTTTATATTTCTGATGACGAGATTTTCGACAATACAGACACTTATGTATCTAATTTTTTCCATAGTAGGTCTGAACCGTTAGCTGGTGGTGAAACTTATGTTCGCACTGAAGATATTACTATTCCCAATTCTCAACCAGGCGATCGCTTTTTACTACTTGTAACTGACAGAGGCAATTCTCAAAGCGAAATTGACGAAACCAATAACGTCTACACTACTCCCATTACTATTACTGCGCCTGATTTAATCGTATCTGATGCTTCGACTCCAATAGCTTCTGCACAAGGGGAAACTATATCAGTTTCTTGGACTGTTGCTAATCAAGGTGATGTTGCTGCTAACTTAGATTGGTATGACTATTTTTACCTTTCTGATGATGAGAATTTTGACAGTGGAGATGACTATATCACAAGGAGTTACATCGGAGATCAAACTCCATTAGCAGCAGGAAGTAACTACAGTATTAACCGAGACATTGTAATTCCCACTGATGCAGATGCAGGTAATCGTTACTTGCTGTTTTTTACGAATAGATATAATTATCAACAGGAAACTGACGATACTAATAATGTCAAAGCAGTTCCAATCACCATCAAAGCTTCAGATTTAGTCGTAACCGATACAACTGCTCCTACAACTGCTGCGGTTGGTGAGGATATTCAACTTTCCTACACAGTTAAAAATCAAGGGGAAACTACAACTTCTCGAAGTAACTGGTATGACTATATTTACTTATCTGGTGACAGTGTTTACGATAATAACGATCAACAACTTTACGAGTACTATTGGGATTCAACATCACTTGCGGTAGATGGAACTTATGCAGTTGATGATATCAGCGTTACCCTACCTGATAGCATAGTTGGTCAACCAGGAAACCGTTACTTGTTGTTTGTTGCAGATAGATATGATTATCAACCTGAGAATGATGTTAAAGCAGTTCCTTTAACAATTACAGGTGATAATGCTGATTTAGAAGTAATATCAGCAACAGCACCATCAGTGGTTGATGTTGAACAACGTGTATCTGTCTCTTGGACTGTTAAAAATACAAGTGCGTCGGTAGCTACGTCGGATGACGACTGGAACGATAGGGTTTACATTTCTAGTGACAGTATTTTAGATGAAAACGATACATATCTAAGGCAAAAATGGTTTTCTTCAACACCATTGGAAGCCGATGGAGAATATAGCTTAAGTACTGAAATTACAATTCCTAAAGACACAATAGGCAGTCAATATTTATTATTTATAAGTGATTACTACAATTACCAAAGCGAACTTGACGAAGCGAATAATGTCAAAGCTATCTCTTTAGAAGTAAAAGCTCCGGACTTAGTAGTCACCAATACTACAATACCAGTAAAAAGTTATCCTGACGAGCGGATTGAAGTAAGCTGGACTGTAAATAACAAAGGAAATACAAGTGCTAATGAAAATTGGGACGACCACATTTATCTGTCAAGCGATGCAACTTTAGACACTAATACAGATACTAGACTAAAGCAGGTATCAACAAGAAATCTGACTCCGCTAACGGTAGATGGTGAATACAGCGTCAGTCAATTGTTAACCTTACCTGCTGACACCCCAATTGGTACCCAGTACCTAATATTTGCTCCAGATTTCTACGATAATCAAGGCGAACTCAATGAAGTAAACAATGTTAAAGCGGTACCCATAGTTATCGGCGATAATGACCCCGATTTAGTAATAACTACCGCAACCGCACCTGATACAGCGGTATTGGGAGAGTCTATTACTGTTAACTGGAACGTCGAAAACCAAGGTAATATTGAAGCTTCATCTAATTGGTACGATACAATCTACTTGTCCGACGATAATCAACTAGATGATACGGATATCGAAATTTCTTCTCAAAGCGCTACAAATGAAATACCTTTGGGTGTAAACTCCAGTTATAACTTTAGCCGCAGCATTACAATTCCTAATACCGCTACAGGGAACCGTTACTTAATATTTGCTGCGGATGCAGGTAAACAGCAAAGTGAAAGAGACGAAAGCAATAATATTAAGGCAATTCCGATTTCCTTAACTGCACCAGATTTAATTGTTAGTAGTGCAAGTACTGTTAACTCTACTGCAACCTGGGGTAACTCGATTGATTTTTCATGGACGGTAACAAACCTTGAAGCTGTTAGTGCTGGTGCAACTTGGAGCGACCAAATTTATATTTCAGATGATACTATCCTTGATGAAACCGATAAGTTTGTTGCTACTTTCAGTGCGGCTGATAGCATTCCTTTAGCTGGTAACGGCAGCTACACGCAATCTGAAGCCATCACCATTCCAAACAATTCAGGAAGCGGCAGTAAATATCTGTTATTCGTAGCAGATGCTAACGATGCTCAAGGTGAAACCGATAATAGCAATAACATCAAAGCTATTATATTCATGTTAGTACCGACTACAGCTATGATAAAAATACCCGTAAATTCCGGGGTAGAATTCCTGTATCTGGTAATAATAACTCTACTAGAGAAAGCTTTGAATATCGGGTTTATGAAAATCCAGATAATAATTTAGGTAGCGAAACAATTGATGTTACTTACCGAGAAGCTGATTTAAAGATTAGTAATGTAGGAGTATCCAACGGTACACCGCAATCTGGTGAAGAGATTACCGTTACCTGGGATGTAGAAAATCAAGGTACTCGCGATACTAGAGAAAGTCAGTGGTATGACCGTATTTATTTATCTCAAGATGAATCTTTGGATTATGGAGATGTATTTTTGGGAGAATATCGTCGTAAAGGTAGCTTGAATGTTAGTAATAGCTATCAAGGTAGTACGGATATTATTCTCCCAGAAGGTATTGATGGTAATTACAATCTTTTGGTATTTACCGATTCTAATTTAGTTAAAAGAGATGAATTTAGCATACGTAATGAATTTGTTGACAGTAAGTTAGCACGGGTACCGGAATTCCTAGATGAAAATAACAACATTGCTTCAATTGCTTTACCAGTTACCTTACGTCCTACTGCGGACTTACAAGTAACATCGGTTTCAATTTTGACCCAACCACCAGAAGCTACTATCGGTCAATCTTTTGATATTAAATACACGGTAGAAAATAAAGGTGTAGGTGCTACACCGGAGATTCAGAATAGCTGGACTGATTTAATTTATCTATCTCGCGATGAGTTCCTCGATCTGCAAAGCGATAAGTATTTAGGTTATGTAACCCAAGATGATATTACTCTACAACCTGGTGAAGGTTATTCTGTAGAAAAAACTTTAAAAGCACCATTTAATTTGGATGGTTCTTATTATGTATTTGTAATCACCGACGCACCAGAAAGAAAAGTTAGGGGTAAAGTTTATGAAGGATTAAATGAGAATAATAATGCTACTCCTAGCGTTCAACCTTTAATTATTAATACCCCACCAGCGGTTGATTTAAAAGTTACGAATATAACTGCTACTCCTACTGCTGGAAATGTGGGAGATTTAATCAATATTGAATGGGATGTAATTAACGATAGCGAAAATACGACACAAACGCTTTGGAGCGATGCTGTTTACCTTTCTGAAGATAGCGAATGGGATATAAACGATACTTTTGTAGGACGTTATTCCTATACTGGTAACGCTTTAAATGATAATGAAACCTATACTGCTGATATTACAGCTAATTTACCATCCGCTACACCAGGTCAATATCGTTTTATTGTCCGCACCGATGTTTTCAATCAGCTTTACGAAGGTCAAGATATTGGTGAATTAAATAACGATTCTGTTGCTGAAGCTGTCTTTAATATTAGTGCTGAAGAACTGCAATTAAATGTACTCAAAGAAGACATTGATTTAGATGAGGGACAGGAAAAATTATTTGAGATTGATGTAGAAGCTAATCAAACTTTACGTATCACCTTGGATGCCGAAAAAGATGCTTTTAACGAAGTGTATGTCAACTTTGGTGACGCACCTACTGGAGTAAATTATGAAGTTGCTTCTACAGGGATAATTGGAGATAAGCAAACTGCGACTATATCTAATACCAAGCAAGGTAAATATTATATTTTAGTTCGTAGCATTGAAGGTAATTCTTCTCCCGTAACTTTATTTGCAGAAGAATTACCTTTTGGTATTAGCGACATTGCTACCGATAGAGGTGGCGATCGCCGTTACGTTAGTACTAATATTTACGGTGCCCAATTTAAGGAAGGAGCGGTTGTTAAGCTGGTTAGACCAGGTATTGCTGAATATCTACCAGTTAATTACAAAGTTGTAAATAACACGCAAATTAGTGCCATCTTTGACCTCACTGATGCTCCCCACGGTTTATATGATGTCAAAGTAATTAATCCCGACGGTGAAGAAGCGATTCTACCTTACCGTTACTTGGTAGAACGAGCAATTGAACAAGATGTCACTGTTGGTTTGGGTGGTCCGAGAGTACTAGCGTTGGAAGAAACTGGTACTTATGGTGTATCCCTACAGAGTTTGACTAATATTGATACACCTTATGTCCACTTCCAGGTTGGTATTCCTCAGTTGGGAGAAAACCCAATTTTGGAATTACCTTATGTTGAATTTACTTCAAATTTACGCGGTGAACCATTAGCTAATTTGTCGGACGATATTCCTTGGGCTTCTTTGATATCCGATGTCAATACTGATGGTAGAATTCTTGCTCCTGGTTACGTATTAGATTTACCAAATGCTGGCTATGTTGGTCGTACTTTTAACGTCCAAAATTATCCCGGATTGGAAGAGTTAGTTAAGAAACAACCGGGACTATTAGCAGATGCAGGTGGTGGGGATATTGCTTTCAAATTCAATATTCTCGCAACTGCTACGGTAATGAGTCGGGATGAATTTATTGCAGAACAAACCGAAGAAGCGCTGAAGTTGAGAACAGCTATTCTTACAGATACAGAAGCATCTCCTGGGTTAATTAATCTTGCTTCCTCGGAAGAAACTTGGACAAATTCTTATCTCGCTGCTTTGGAATCAGCAGGATTGCTACGTCCGGAAGATGATAAGCCACCTATCCGAGAAAATACTAAAGTAATTAGCTTGATGGCTACTTTAACTAGCGGTTTATTATTAGGTCCTGCTGGTGATGAAATTATTACCGACGGTGATTTAGTTAACTTCTTTGCTAAAGTTAGAAAATGGTACGGACATGATTCTAATTTAGAAGCTGGTAATGAAATACCAGATTTAACGCAATTTGATAAAAGATTATCTGGAGTTACTCATACGAGTGCATTTAATATTTACGTACCTTTCAAAGATGCAAATTTAGAATTACCTCAAGGTGTTTCCGTACCCCCACCATCTTTCAATAGCTTCTTTAATGAGAAAGGAACCATTAGTGAATTAGCCAACCTTACCGGGCCAATTGGTTTTGGTAGGGAGAATTTTGTACCGTTAGATACTCAGTTACCTTACACGATAAACTTTGAAAACGCTGCTACTGCTAACGATGCGGTAGGAGAAGTGCGGATTGTTACTAAGCTAGATGAAGATTTAGACCCACGTAGTTTCCAATTTGGAGATTTACGTTTGGGTGATATTAAGGTAAATATTCCAACTGGACGCAGTTTCTTCCAAGAAAACTTTGATTTTACTGCTGCTAAAGGCTTTATTTTAAGAGTCAGTGCTGGCTTAGATATTGAATCCAATACCGTTACCTGGCTACTACAAGCGATTGACCCCAAAACTGGGCAAGTCGTAAAAGATACCAATATTGGTTTGTTGCTTCCCAACAACGAGTCGGGTATTGGTAAAGCTTTTGTATCCTATACTGTCTTACCGAAAGCAGACATTGCAACGGGTGTAGAAATCACTAGTCAAGCAAGAATAATTTACAATACCGCAGCACCGATTGATACTGAAGAAACTATCAATATTGTTGACGGTGAAGCACCTAGTACGACGATTAACGTAGAATCTTTGAGCGGTGAAACTGATGTTTCTGAGTCCCCATCTACCCATCTTCAAAGCGTTAAAGGTAGTAGCGATTATCTAGTGAATTGGGAAGCTATTGATGATGAAGCGGGTTCTGGTGTCAAACACGTTACGGTATATGTAGCAGAAAACGGTGGTGACTTTAAGATTTGGCTTTCTCAAACCACCGATACTGAAGCTGTATTTAGCGGTAAAGCTGATATTACTTATGAATTCCTCGCACTCGCTACAGATAATGCAGGGAATAGAGAACAGCCAGATTTAGGTATAAATCCACCTTCAGATGGTTCTACGGTCAATTTAGGTACTTTACCAACGGTTGGAGAAACTACTAAACCAGAAATTCCAATTTCTCAACCTTCTCAACCAGTATCTACAAATGAATTATTTATCAAAGCACAAGCAGAAACTCCTAATAGTGCAGTAGATATTACCAAACCTGAATTCGATACGGTATTGCGTCCGTTTACTGCCCAAGCTTTTGCCACTAATATACCGCAAAGCCATGCCGACGTTGGTGCAATGGCGATCGCCGTTTTACCTGGTGGTGATGTTATCGCGAGTGGTGGTAGCAACCGGGGTTCTTTATACCGTTTTGATAAAGAAGGAGGTACTGCAAGTAATCCGTTTGCAACCTTGAAATATCCCGTCTTTGATTTAGCTTTGGATAATAACGGTTTCCTTTGGGGAGTTACTGGTGGTAGTTCTTTGATAAAACTTGATCCAGATTCTGGAGAAATTGTCAAGGAATACGGCGATAGTATCACTACTGGTTTAGCAATTAATCCCGATAACGGTTTAATTTATGTGGCTTCTGGTAACGGAATAGAAGTATTTAATCTTGTTACCGAAGAATTTGAACACTATAGCGATATTCGAGTAGATAATTTAGCAATTGATCCCCGCGATGGTAAGTTATGGGCTACTACTTATCCGGAGCGTGGTAACGTTATTAGCTTTAACGAAGATGGAAAAGCACAACGGATGGTAAAGTATGACTCTCCGGTAGATTCGATTGCTTTTGGTTATAAGGATAGTCAACTGGATAATTTACTGTTTGTTTCCGACAACAGCGGTAAATTGCATATGGTTGATACGTTGAGCTTAGAATCAATAACTATTGCTACTGGTGGAAGTCGAGGAGAAATTGTTGAAACAACCCTTGATGGAAAAGTATTAGTTAGTCAAAGCAATCAAATTGATATTTTCAATCCAGTATTAGCACCGGAAGTTAAAGCAACAAACCCCGCTCCTGGTTCTACAGTTGCTTTACCACAAGGTACAATTAACGTTACCTTCGACGCGGATATGTTTGAAGGTAGCATTAACGATACAGCATCTGTAATTAATCCTGCTAACTATCAATTAATAGATGCTGATGGAAATATTATTAATCCGCTATCGGTTAAATACGATAAACAGGACTTACGCAACTGGCACATTGCGATCGCCACCTAATAGTAACTTAGTACTATTTATTCCCATCGGTAAAATCAACTCTTTTTTAATTGTTAATAGTAATTAATCAAGTAAATTTGTTGTTCAAGTTTCATGAGAAAATGATTGTAAGGTGCGTCATTAAATTCGTTAGCGATGAGATTTACTAAACTTAATTATTGCCAATATTTACTGAGTAGTCAAATTAACTATACAATGACTAATTTAGCAGAACATCTGGAAAATATTAGTCATGATAAAATTAATTATTATTTAAAAAATGAAAAATTAACTCCTCGTTTACTTTGGGACAATGTGAAAGATTTAATTGAACTCGACGAGGACGCTTATGTTGTATTTGATGATACGGTTATAGATAAAAGGTTTTCTGAAGAAATAGAGATAGTTAGAAGACAATATAGTGGTAATGAGCATGGTGTTGTCAGGGGGATAGGAATAGTCAATTGTATTTATGTTAATCCTAAAACATTACAATTTTGGGTAATAGATTATCGTATTTTTAACCCAGAAAATGATGGTTTAAGTAAGATTGACCATGTTAAAAATATGTTGCTAGGTCTTGTATATCAAAGAAATCTGCCTTTTGAAACAGTTTTAATGGATACATGGTATGCAGTCAACAAGTTAATGCTTTATATCGATAGTTTAGATAAAATTTATTATTCTCATTTAAAAACCAATCGCTTAGTTGATGATAGTTTTGGAAAAAAAAGATATAAGAATATTAAATCTCTAGAATGGAGTAATGAAGAATTAGAAGATGGTAAAATAATAAAGATTAAAGGGTTTCCTGCTAATAAAAAAGTGAAATTGTTCCGTGTTATTGTCTCCACCGACAGAACGGATTATGTCACGACTAATGACTTATCTCAAAGTTCTATGGATGTTACACAACAGGTGTGTAAAATTCGTTGGAAAATAGAGGAATTTCACAGAGAAATAAAGCAGTTAACTGGTATTGAATCTTGTCAATGTCGCAAGGCTCGTCTTCAAAGAAATCATATCGCTTGCGCGATGTTAGTCTGGCTTAGACTTAAAAATTTAGCCTATAAAACAGGTGAAACTGTTTATAAAATTAAGCATAATTTGCTTTCTAATTATCTAATCGAGCAACTAAAACGCCCAGACGTTGCTATGTCTATAGTTTAGTTTTGTAGGCGCTCGGTGCGCTTCGCGCACCATTGCTTGTGCCAGTTGCGTAAGTCCTGGATAAAAATAATCGTACTGCGTTATTAGAATTCAACGGTATTAATCCAGGGGAATACAGCATCAATATTCTTCCTAGCTTGGAAAATAGTGCTGGATTGAAGATGGAGAATGGTTATAACACTTTATTTACTGCTGTTTCCAACTTCTCAGATTTAGTAGAGTTTGAATTTAGTAATCCCCGCTCTAACAGACAAAACCAAACCGTTTCCTACGACGTTACTATTACCAATACCGCAGATCAAGATTTACAATTACCGTTGATGCTAGTTTTAGATCCAGCACAGTATTTTAACGGTGAAGTAGAAGGAGCATCTGGTCAAAATGATAACGGTGCATTCTTAGTTGATTTACAAGATAGTTTGGAAAACGGCACCTTGAAAGTTGGTGAATCAATTACCAATCGTACCATTACCGTCTTCAACCCGGATGCTTATAGAGTCGAGCTAGCACCGGGAATTTATACACTACCTTATGACAACGCTGCACCAACAGTTATTTCTAATCCGATTGTTACGGCGATCGCCAATACGGAATATAATTATCAAATTCAAGCAAGCGATGCAGATGGTGCAGAATTTGGTTATCTGTTATATGACGCTCCAGAAGGAATGTCAGTTGATGAAAATGGTTTAATAACTTGGCAACCTACTCAAGAAAGTAACGTAAATACTAAGGTAGAAATATACGTTTTTGATAAACGCGGTGGTTACACCAAACAAGAATTTACAATTAACGTTGCTGGTGGAAATAATAAACCTGTATTTAACAACATTACAGCAATCAGCGGTGCTTCTGTAACAATCCAAAACTCTCCCTCCCTCACTCCCTCACTCCCTCCCTCCTTCATCGTCTCTGCAAAAGAAGCTCAAACCCTACAACTACAAATAGATGCAACGGATGCAGATGCAGATGATGAAAAACTGACATACTGGGCTGATAATCTTCCAGGTGGTGCTGTATTTGACGCTAAAACTGGCACTCTAACTTGGACACCTGGTTATAGCAGTGCTGGTACTTATGAGAACGTAGAGTTTACAGTTACTGACAGTAAGAAACGAATTACTCAAGCCGCTACCTTCCTAGTTGCACCAACAAATCAACTACCAGAACTAAAAACAATTCCTTCAAACTTCATCAGGGAAGGAGAAAGCGTCCGCATTCAACTACAAGCAACCGATGCGGAAGGCGATAATTTAACCTATAGTAGCAAATTACTTCCTGGTGGTTCTAAATTAGATCCAACCACCGGATTGTTTGAATGGACACCCGCATTTTTCCAAGCGGGAGACTTTGAAATCCCATTCACGGTGAGCGATGGTGAAAATATTGTTACTCAAACCGCAAAAAAACTGTCTTCAATGCTAACGCTGCTCCAGTATTTGATAACTTGGGAAGCCGTTATATTCAAGAAGGAGAGCAGTTACGCTTCAATGCATTTGCTTTTGATGCTGACAACCCAGATTTTGTATTACAGGAAAGAAATGCGAATGGTGAATTAACTATCTTGGAAGGTAGTGAAGCTACGATTACCTACACTGTTGAAAATCTTCCACCAGGTGCGACATTCGATGCAGAAACTGCTACATTTACTTGGACACCAGATTTTAATTCTGCAAACAATTACGATGTCACTTTTACAGCAACAGATGATGGAGACGGTACCGGATTCAACGCTACGACAACTGTCACCGTACCTATCACTGTTTACAATACCAATCGCGCACCGGAAATTATTGACTTTGATAATCCATCGGTTAATAAAGGGGAATCCACCGAATTTGTAATTGCAGCAACCGATGCAGAAAATGATGATTTACGCTTTAGTTTAGTTAGAGAAAGAGAAGCTGGATTTGGAATTCCTGAATTTATCAACTTTGTTGATAACGGTGATGGTACAGCTAAGTTAACGGTTTCCCCAACGAATAAAGATGCTAGCGGTAGTTATAGCTTTACCTTAGTAGTAGAAGAAATCCGCAGCGATAGCGAAGCACCGTTGTATGTAGAAAAAACCTTTAATATCAACGTTGAAGGTACAAACGACGCACCGCAAATTAACTACATCGGTAGCAAGGTGGCAGTGATTGGGGAAGCTTTGAAATTTGATTTACAGGTTAAAGATAATAATCAAGATAATTTAACCTTTGATATTCAAGGTTTACCTGAAGGTGTCACCATAACCGAAGGAAAATATGGACAAGCAAGCGTTGAATGGACTCCAACAACGGATAATGTAGATATAACCTATCCCGTCACTGTAAAAGTTACCGATAGCGGAAACGGTAATAGTGATGAAACATTCAGCGACGAACAAACATTTAATATAGTTGTTCGTAATAGCAATACCGCTCCTCAACTAAACCCAATTCCTAACTTATCCCCAGAAGGAACTCTCAAAA
Organism: uncultured Rivularia sp.; assembly: GCA_964395005.1. Classification (GTDB taxonomy): domain Bacteria; phylum Cyanobacteriota; class Cyanobacteriia; order Cyanobacteriales; family Nostocaceae; genus Rivularia. Next base: position 18,123 of record CAYMZW010000002.1, on the reverse strand, counting down.
TAAAAGAAGCAGAAACCCTGGAATTACAGCTACAAGCAACAGATACAGATGGTGATACAATTACCTACTTCGCTACAAACCTTCCAGAAAATGCTTCCTTAAATCCAGAAACTGGTTTACTCAAATGGACACCAAACTACACTCAAGCTGGAATTTACGATGACATCACTATCATCGCTACCGATGGAAATAAACAAAGCACTCAAACATTCTCACTTGAAGTAGAAAACACCAACCGCTCCCCTGTAATTATTCCTCTCCCCACTCAAGTCGGTGACGAAAATTCGTTCTTACGATTTAAAGTCAATGCTGTTGATTACGACGTTGAAGGAGTTATTTATTCAGTAACTTCTGACTTGCCTGAAGGTGCTACATTCGACATTCGCACCGGAGATTTTATCTGGAAACCTACTTACGCACAAAGCGGACAATATAAGATTACTTTTGAAGCGAGTGATGCTAGCGGGGAAATTGGTAAGCGAGACGTTAATATTCTTATCACCGATAACAACCGCAATCCTGAGCTAAAAGTATCCAACCGTGGTGTTGCTTTAGGTGAAACTCTTTCTTTTAATCTTGATGGTTCTGACTTAGATAGCAATACACAATTAACTTACAGTGCGGATGTTTTACCAGAAGGTGCAACCTTAGATGCAGAAACTGGAGAATTTAACTGGACACCAAATCCTGGGCAAGTTGATGATTACAGCATTAATTTCTCAGTTAGCGATGGAATAACTACCGTTACAGAAAATGCTTTAATTAAAGTTGCTCTAACTCCAGAAAATCCAACTGTAAATCTTGATTTAACTCCTTCCTTCCCCGTTACACCTAATCAAAGCGTTACCATAACGGCTTTAGCAGATAGCTTTGCAGATATTGAGAGTATCAACGCTACGGTTAACGGTGAATCAGTAACAATTGATGAGTTTGGTAGATTTGAATTTACTCCCACAACTCCCGGTAAAGTTGTTGTCGAAGCAGTTGCGACGGATGCGGATGGTAGAATTGGTGAAACTTCCACAGTAATTAAGGTACGCAATCCCCTTGATAATGATGCTCCAGCTGTAGAATTAGCTCCTGATATCAATGCCAATCAAATTAATAAATTAACTGACATCGTTGGTGAAGTTGATGATATTAACCTTGATAATTGGAAGTTAGAAATAGCTGAGTTTGGGGAAACTAAATTTACCGAAATTGCGAATGGTGATAATACAGTCAACGATGAAATTCTCGCACAAATTGACCCCAATAAATTAAATAACGGTTTCTACCAATTACGATTAACTGCTACAGATATTAGTGGACGTACATCAACAACAGAAACCGTAGTCGAAATTAATAGTACTGCAAAAACATCCGCTTATAACCGCAGCGAAACCGATTTAACGTATACCTTCTCAGATGATTCTCAATCAGTCACGGTTGATTTAGTACGTACTTACAATTCCCTTTCCAAAGAAACAGCTACTTTCGGAAACGGTTGGAAATTCGCGAATACCGATACCGATATTCAAACCAACGTACCGCTAACTGGAAGGGAAGATTTAGGAGTTTATGAACCATTCCGTGTAGGAACGAGATTGTACCTCACCACACCAACTGGGGAGCGTGTCGGATTTACCTTTGCTCCTCAAAAACAGGAAGTTACTGGATTAACTTATTATTCCCCTGAATGGGTTGCTGATGCTGGAGTTGAGTACAAACTTGATTCGGCGATCGCAAAATTAACTTTAGCCGGAAATCGTTTGTACGAGCTAAATACTGGTTTTGCTTATAACCCGGCGAGTGGGGATTTTGACGGAGCCGATTTTACGCTTACTGCTGCTGATGGAACTCAATATTTAATTAGTAGCGAAAAAGGAATTACTGAGCAAATTGCAGATGGAATTAGTTTAGTTTACAGCGATAGCGGAATTACTTCTTCAACTGGGGAGACGGTGCAGTTTGTCAACAACGAGCAAGGATTCTTAAAACAAATAATTGCTCCCGATGGAACCCAGGTTATATACGATTATCAAGATGATAATTTAATCGCTGCTCGTAATTTATCAGTTGGGGATGTAAAACGTTACGGATATTCCACAACCGAGGAAGATAATTCTTTAACTTTGGTAATTGGAAATCCGGGAACCAATGGTGAAACTATCATCTACGGTGAAACACCTGCAACTGCTCCGATAATAAGCGACTTGGGTGGTGTCGTAGGGTGGAATGGTTTTACGGTTAACGGTAATTTAACCGAAGGGATTGATAGATATACCGTATTGTTACGTAAAGGTGAAATTGAATCTACCGAAGAAGGTATTGTTCTTGTTGGTGTGGAAACCCAAGGAAGTACTAGTATTAATGGTTTAACCCCGCTGGTTACTTCTTCTGGATACGGGTTATATGCAATTGATAAAGCTGGGTTGAGTTTGCTTGAAGTTGCTGGTAGTGGGGAATATGACTTAAAGCTGAATATTGCAGGGGATATTAATAACGATGGTGCGGTTGATGGAGTTGATAGTGAGTTGTTGAGTCAGGTGATAGTTAGCAATGCTGATTACGATTCAATTTACGACTTCAATCGGGATGGTGTGGTAAATGCGAACGATATGCAAATTTTGGGTAGTAATTATGGCTTTGCTGCTAATCGGGCACCGATAGTTACCGCGTCTGAAGTGCTGACTCACACTGATTTAGAAACATTTATTGAGTTAGATACATTAGCTACCGATCCAGAAGGCGATCGCATTTACTTCCGTCTTGCAAATCCGGAGCAAGGAAGTATCAGCTTTACTCCTGATGGTAAGTTTGCAAGGTTTACTCCGAATGCTGGATATAGCGGTGATGCGAGTTTCGAGTTGATTGCTGATGATGGTTACAGTACTGCAACTCCTGTAACTGTTGATATTAATGTCAGCGATGCTCCTTTGGTTAATTTGGATATTGTTAACCGCAGTCCGAGATTAGATGCTGGGGAAAGTACTCAGTTGGTTGCGATCGGTGATTTTACAGATCAAGAAGATGTGATTTTACCGGCTTCTTACTTGCAGTTTGCGAATGATAATGAATTGGTGGCCAGGGTTACGGATACTGGGGTGCTTGTTGGAGAAGGTGATGGGGTTTCGATTGTTAGCGTGCAGAAGAATGGGATTGAAGCGGTAACTGCGGTGAGAGTTGGGGATTTATTACCTACTAACTCTTCAGAAAATAATATATTGCTTGCGGAAAACAATGGTTTGAATGTATACCCAGGAGCGGTTATTCTCACCGAAGATGCAACTAGACAAATGCTGGTTGGAATTAAAGCAATATATGAATCACCGGATCTTAAAGATGCTAGTACGGGTACTCGTTACTTTGTCAATAACCCGGATATCGTAGATGTTAGTACAGATGGATTGATTACCGCGCTTAACAACGGGATTGCTAATATTACCGTGATTCATGGCGCTTCCGAATATATACTTCCGGTTATTGTTGAATCTCCTACTACTGTTTCTACAACGAACGGTACAGCAGCAGTCGCTCAATTGGATGACGAAGGTGGAATTGTAGAAATTCAAGTTACCGATTCCAATAACGAAGAACTGACTACGCAACTGATGGTAGCTCCCGGTACGCTATTTGATGATACTGATATTCGCTTCACCCCACTATTAGAAGAAAGTCAAGTATCGCTAGCGACACCAGAAGACTTCCGATTTATCTCAGGATTTAAGTTAGAAGCCGGTGAAGATCCCTTAGCCTTCCCGCTACAATTGGCGATGGAATTGCCATCTCAATATAAAAATGACCCATCAGTAATTGGTCAAACTGTATACTTCTTTGAGAAAGGTTACGTTCCCGATGCAACTGGAGAAATTGAGGAGCAATGGCTGGTTGCAGAAACGGGTATAGTTGACGCGGATGGGATGATTCGTACCCAATCACCTCCGTGGAAAGGTGTACGAGAAGGCGAGTACATGACATCATTCGATCGGGTATTTGGAAGTGGGAAACTTGTCAAAGGAAAGGTGGTTGCTACCTTCAATATGCCTGCGCCGTTTGTTAGTCTGTTCCCCTTCTCCTACACGCAAGTTAACAACTTCAACACGATATCTATTGGTAATTTAGATAGCGATATTGAAATCCGTAATAACAATACCGATGCTTATATATCTGATGGAAAGTTAACCACCAAAGTTCTTGACTCAAGCTTGCGGGTTGAGTATGAAGAGATTTCATTAGAAATAGGCGGTGTGGGTAAAGATATATTTGACATCGGAAACAAAATTTTAGGTCTAAATAAAGAGGAAACTTCTTTAACTGAAGATATTGAAAAGCTCAGACGCATTTACGAAAAGGTACAAGATGTCTTTGGAGAAGGAGAAGAAGACAAAAAGAAAGATGCGGAAGTAAAGAGAAAGACTCTCTTAGATAAAATAACCAGCAAAGAAGAAGAATTAGCTGGAGTAAAAAGCGAAATTGAAATTAAGCGCGATAATAAAAAAGCGTTAGAATTACGTAAAAGTAAATTAACTAAACGCAAAAATACTTTATTAGATACCTTCAATTCGTTTACTTCTTTACCTGGAACTGACCTTCTAGGAATGTTAGAAACTGCACCATTCCTATCAATTAGTTACGATATTTCTTCTTTGAAAGTAACTCAAGTGCCTGCAATCGGGTTGCCGCAAGTAACTCAAACTGGGGTGCAATTAGATGCGGATGGTTTACCAACCTTTGAAGTTAAGTTAGACGTTCCGGAAGTACAAGAGACTGGTCCTGCTGCACCTCCAGTATTGCAACAAGCACAGTTAAGGTTCCAAGATGAAAACAATCAATCTTACGAAAATAATCAGCCAGTACTTTTCCTCACGGGTAGTAACGTTCTGGTAGAAAACGGTGACGACGAATTGGGTAGAAAATTTGAAGACTTGATTGTTAAATTCCAAATGGGTTTAACTACCGTTGAAGTTCCCGTGTTAACTGAATTAAGCGAACGCTTACCGGACAACGAGTTTAAAGTAGCAGTCAAGGTACCTAACGGTATTGTGTTGGGAATGACTGATATCAGCCTTATTCGACGACAAAACAAAGTTGTTAGAAGAATTGGTCCGGTACCAATTAAGGAAGAAGTCAAGTTTGAAAGCAACAAAGTTGAATTAGAAGCAACCGGGGAATATATCTTAGGGGTACAAAGATTATCTGATTTTGTCAGTGTTATTGACGGACGCGACCCCAATACTTTACCAAACATATCAAGTAGTGCAGACCTGCTCTTAGCCCGTATACCCATTGGTGATCGGGATGTTCGAGATAGACCACGAGATATTGCTGTAACCAGCGATGGTAGCCGTGCATACGCAACATTAGAAAACACGGGTAAGCTTGCTTTAATTGACACAATGGTGTTGCAGCAAATTGATATTAATCCCCAAACAGAAGATGTAATTGACCCGATTGATTTGGGTACGGATGCATCCCCAAGCTCAATTGTTATCGATTCACGCGATCGGTACGCATATATTTCTGACAGTCGGATTGGGGTTATTTACGTAGTTGATGTTGATGCAACTTCGGGCAAATATCACCAAGTTGTAGAGAAAATTCAAGTTGAACCAGCACCTAAAGGGTTGCGAGAAATGGCGATTAGTAGCGATGGTCGCCGCTTATTTGTCGCTGCACCTAGTACCCGTAGCACTCGCGGGTTGGACATTGATGAAAAAAGTCAAATTATTGTCATAAATATTGACCCCAAAGACCGTCCGCTGAATGAAAGCCGCAATGAGAAGAAATGGCACAAGCAGATTGCTCAAGTGGAAGCAGGACGCAGGGTTGAAGGGATGAGTACGACTCCCGACCCCAAGAAGATTGTATTTACCAACCGTCAAGATGATGATAACGGTTACGGTATTTTAGAAATTATTGAAGACGAACCTGATAATTTTGTTGCCGATACTAGGTATGCTTCTTTACGCCTGGGTCCAAAAGATGATTATTTTGATTTAAATAACGGGGTTTCTGTTACTGTTACCCGCGATGGACAATATGGCTTTGTAGTCGGTAATAACAGCGGACCTTTCTTAGCTTTAGGAAGTAAAACAGAAGATGTAGATGGGGTGCAAGCGGGTAGTAATGTTGGTATTATCGAAGACCCATTAGGAGAAAATCCCCAATTAATAGGTGCAACAAGACCGCTTCCTGTTGCTTTTTCTAGCGATTTAGTACTCTCACCTGATGATAAGTATCTTTACGTTGCTAATCCCAATGGGGTTGGGGTGACGACTTATGATGTTGATGAAATTATTTATACATTAAATAATCCTGGGGACTTCACTATTGATTTACTTGATAGGAGTGAAGGTTCTAAGTTCTACGATGAAAATACTGCAAGACAAGCGAAGTTTCTTGATTTCTTTACGGTACCAATTGATGATATTAATCCTTTAGTTAGCGTTACTGCTGATTACGGGATTATTGCAGAAGACCGTCCTAGAGGTCAGTTTACTTATGGGGTGTTGGAAGTACCTGATGGCAATGGTGGGTTTGTTGAAAGTAGTAATGGTCCGATTGGTACTTTTGTTCATAATTTGCAAAGAACAGATAATAACTGGCTCAGACTTAGACAAGATTTGGTTCGGAAAGATGATTTAACTCCTACTCTTGTATGGGATTTAAAAGATAGAAGCGGTGAAGAAGTTCCCGTTCGTGAAATTAATCTTTTCCTAAGTGTTTTCCCTGAAGAGGAAGGGTTAGTACCTTGGGATAATATAGTTGATTTGTCTGGTAATAATGGTAATGAATTTCTTCACGAACAAGGATTAAGTAGAGAAGAGCAATATGAGTTATTGACAAAAGAGTGGAATGTATCTGACTACAGTAATGAAAGGGACTTTAATCCTAATCGTATAATTACAGCTACTTGGAAAGATGACCCAGAGATAATAGGGGGAACTTGGTACTGGGGTAACGGCGAAGTTATTGGGACAACAGCTTATACACCAACAACATTTACGTTTGGTGATGAGCGTACTTTGACCGCAGGTCAAAAATATCACTGGGCTGTTGAAGCTTATAATTCTATGGGAGAGAGAAACTTCAAGAAATCTTCCTTTAAACTTGACCCAGCACCACCGTTGGTTGAAGATGAGGCTTTCCGAAGTGTGAGCGTATTAACTCACGGTTTCAAAGCTCCAATTGTTACACCTCCAGGAATTCCGGATACATTTTATAATTTGGCTGGTGGTATTGCTGATTCAGGAAACGGTTTAATAATGAAGTACGACCGTACCACTGGTTTTTGGGTTCCTGTTGATAAATATGGGCAGCGTCCGCAAAGTTTCCTTGGTCCGCAGCCTACAGATCCTGACTATAAAACTAGGCTTACGAATTACGTATCGCAATTCCTCAATAACGATAAACCATTGGTACTTCTTTCCGATTGGTCGGATGAATCTAATATCCCAGATTCTGGTTTCTCAGAAGCCGCAGCAGATTCACTTTTTGCATCTTTAGTACAATTAGACCAGTGGTTTGGTGGTGAAGTCGGTGATGAACAAGGGCGAATTTATGACGAACAAGGTAAATTGATTCGTACTCAAGGTGCAATCTTCAATTCACCGCTACACTTTATTGGTTTTAGTCGGGGAACTGTCGTTAATAGCGAAATTGTTCAACGGGTTGGTACTTACTTCCCAGATGCGGGTGGTACGGATGAAACAAATCGTGACCTACAGATGACGACGCTTGACCCCCATGATTTCAATCAACCAAGCTTACAGTTAAGCTTCCCAATTCCTGGTCTTCCAAATTTAGATTACAGTACCTTCTACGAGCCTAAAGTACAGGTTTGGGATAATGTTACATTCGCTGATAACTATTACCAAACTGTACCAGAGTTAACTGGTAATACCTTTACCCCTGCGGGTCGTGATATTCCTAGACTTCTTAATACCGATACTTATGGCGATAATTGGCCGCGAGAAGGTTGGCGTTCGGTTAATCCCAATCCAGATGCTTCCTTGTTAGGTGAAACTGACTTAAGTATTTTGTTGGGAACAAATAACGAGCAGCAAGCTGTTTACGGACTTAGCAGTGCTGGATTTACTAAAGAAACTGACCCGATTAGACTTATTGGTCCTGTTAATTTTATTGATGGTTTGGGTGCGACTCACGGGCGCGTATTGACTTGGTATTCGGGTACATCTGACCTGAGTTTGAGAGAAGCACCAGATGAATTATACCGTCGTCTTGGAGATGCTCATTATGAATATTTGTTTGATAGAGAGTTTTACAATTTAGAAAGAGATCCACGCTTCAACCCTTGGTATAAACCCGACCATGAAGCAGCAGATTTGGTTTCTAATATACCGGAGCCTAATGAAGGAATTGGTACTGGTTGGTTCTATTCAGCGCTGGGTGGTGGTAAAGACCTTCGTCCTGAAACTAATGAAGACCGGATTTCTTTAGATTACGATAATACTGATAGTGCTAGAATGCGGGGTGATTTTGCTGTTCCTACGTTGTTTAATGGCAATTTTGATGCTGTAACTAATCCGGATGGTTTTGTTAGGAACCGATTGTCTCGTGAGATTCCTGGTTGGTCTTTTCATGGGGGTACGTCGAATATTGGTCAACCTAATAGTGCGTTGGTTGATTGGAGGGATATTGACTCACTTAGAGTTCCCGGTATTATCGGTTACGACTCTGAGAATGCTCCGATTTCTGATAACCAAAGCTATTTAGAGAACCTAAGAATTGAACCTGAAAATCCTAATTATGAAACCAACTACGCTTTGAAGTTAGAAGCTGGTCAAAGTATCGTTCATAATCGTTTTGTAGTTCCCGAGTGGGGAGCATTACAATTTAATCTTCATGTTCCCAATATTGCAGAACTTCCTTTGGGTACTGAAGGTGATTTTCCCCATTTAAGAGTATTTATGAGTGATGCTGAATCTGGAACTCAATACCAACTAAGCGCTCGTAACGTAGTAAAACCTTCTAATATTAATTCTCCACGAGAAGCACAGAGACTATTTGGGGTTGAACTCAATTATGGTGATAGTCCTTTTCGTGTTAATTATCAAGGCAATCAGGTAGGTTATGGAAATGCAGGATTTGAAAGATTTAATCTAGATATACCCGACCAATTACGGGGTAAATCTGTAACACTACGATTCGATTTAGATACAAATATTCAACCTCTTGATGAACTATACTTAGATGATATATTTTTCAAAAATCAGCATTTATTATTAGGTAATCCTACCGTTGCAAGAAATCAATTTAATCCGAATTTAACTGAACAACAAAATGATGCTATGAATAGCACTCATGAAAACAACTATCTAATTGAGAAGCCACAATATGCTATCGCTTACAACAGAAATGATAATACTCCGCTTTGGGTGAGTTGGCAGCTAAACGAAACATGGCTTGGTTCCTTAGTTAGAGAGAGTTTCGAAGGAGAATTAACGCTTCCAAGTGATTGGTATAGAGTAAGAAAAGATGATTATAATGAAGAAGACGGAGACATTTATATTGATGGAAAAAGTGATTGGCGAGAACCAGGGGAACCATATCAGTTAGCTCCCGGTCATATGGTGCCAGCAGCAGATCGACGTAAAAATCGAAAAGATGCTTATTCAGTTGCATCAACAATAAATGTAATTCCTCAGCACGAGCTTAATAATTCTCCAGTATGGGAAAGGCTTGAAAATTTCTCAAGAAATCTTGTTACTAACAAAAATAAAGAACTTTATATTATTACTGGTGGGTATGGAACTAAACCTGAGAAACAAACTATTATTACTCAGGATCTAGAAAACGAAATCAATGTCCCTGAATTTGTCTGGAAAATAATTGTAGTTTTGGATCGACCAGGGCAGGGCATTGCTGATATTACCGCAGATACACCAATAATTACTGTTGTTAGTGAGAACGATTTCCGTACTAACTTGGATGGTACGCCTTTAAGAAGTTCTGATGGAAGTTATTTGAAATGGTATGAAGGCGGAATGGATATAATTTCAGTTCGAGAATTAGAAAACCGTCTTAACAACGACACAACAAATCAACAGCGAGGAATTCATTATGATTTTTTCTCAAATATTCCTCAAGAAATTCAGAATATAGTTGAAGATAGGCGTTTTACTTGGATAGGAAATGACCCAATTGATGCATTTACTACATTATCTTCGCCTCTTTTAACTGATAACAATTTCACTCCATCTTCAAAGACTTTCAATTCAGCAGTTATCATTCCGAATACTTCCATCTGGCATAATGGTGTTGCAGAAAAAAACCTCTTTAAGGTTGACTCCTTCCAAGTCGGCTCCTCTCAAGTTAGTGTCACGCAAATTGGCACCCCTCAAGTTAACACTTATCAAGACAGCTCCGGTAAGATTAGCTCTAGTCAAATTAGCTTTTCTAAAGCTGGCGTTTTCGAGTTCAGCCCTTTCCAAGTCGGCTCCGGTCAAATTGGCAAGTCGGAACTTGGCGAAATACAAGTCAGCTTTTTTAAGAATGGCATCGGAAAGGTTGGCACCAACAAAACTAGCTTCAGCCAAAGAGACCTCAGTCAAATTAGCCCCAGCCAGATTAGCCCCATCCAAAAAGGAGTTCATTCTGGAACCAGTGAAGTCAGCACCACTCAAATCAACTTCATTCAAATCCAAGCTTCCGAGGTCGAGTCCTCGAAAATCTCTTCGCCCATTACCGTACTGTTCAATCAATTCCTTTCGGTTCATACTTCAACTTCCGAATTAACCAACACATTCAAAGATAACCTACCTCACATAACCCTAGAAATAACCGACCTCCCCACCGGACAACTAGCCGAAGCGCAAGTAACTGAATTCACCGACCAAGGAATTCCTAACGGTGGCAAAATCCTCATCGACCACAACGCAAACGGACTCGGCTGGTTCATCGACACCACCCCCTTAGACCACAGTGAATTCTCCCAAACCCTAACTGACACAGCACTCCTAGCCACAGCAGACTCAGAAGCCCACGGAAAATACGACCTCCTAACAACCATCCTCCACGAACTCGGACACCTAGCAGGTTTCATTTCCGGATACAACGAATTCGACCGTCACATCCAAACCATCAACGGAAAGAAAACCTTCGTAGCAGACAACTTCACTGCCACTCTCAGCCCAGACGGTAGCCACCTAGACTCAGAAGCACATCCCCACGACTTAATGAACACAACATTAAGACCAGGAGTGCGTAAACTACCATCCCTACTCAACCTACAAATCCTTAGCACTTTACGTGGGAGTGAGGGAGTGAGAGAGGGAGTGAGTGAGGGAATATTGACCGCACCACTTACTTCTACCCCGTTATTCGGAATTAACAACGGCACCTTTGACACCCAAGAAACTTGGTCAACCCGTGGAGCAGCCAACATAATCGAAGGTCAAGCAGTCCTCACAGAAGAATCCCGCTTAAACAGCAGCTTCACCCAAGACTTCATCATCCCAGAAGAAGCGAAGTACCTACAATTCACAATCCTTGACGCTGATTTAGATAGCAGCAACCTCGCTCCTGGTGATGCCTTTGAAGTCGCCCTCCTCGACACCAACACCTTCACACCTCTAGCCGGATTCACCTCCGAATTCTCCCAAACCGACGCATTACTCAACATCCAACACGACGGCGATACATACTTTAGCGATAAAGTCAAACTATCCGGCGCACCAACAAGCGGTTCTTCCATCAACCTCAATAGTCCCCGCACCGTCACAATAGACATCCGCGACATAGCCCCCAATACAGAAGCAACCTTATACTTCGACCTCCTGGGCTTTGGCAGCAAACAAAGTAAAGTAATTATAGATAACGTCCGCATCCTTACCGACGACGTAATTATCCCCGTAGCCAATAACAACACCGCTACCACCAACCAAGGACAACCCGTAATCATTGATATCCTTGATAACGACAGCGACGCAGACGGAACAATCAACCCCAGCACAGTACAAATAGAAACCGCACCAACCAACGGCAATATCACGATAAACGACGACAACACAATTACCTACACCCCTAACAGCAATCAACCAGGTGAAGATAGCTTTACCTACACCGTTCAAGACGACGAAGGTAACACCTCCAATACCGCAACAGTAAATATTACAATTAACAACACAGCCCCCAGCATCAATGAAATTACCGTAGAACCTACCATCTCAGAAGGAATAGCCGCTACCTTCAGCGCAACTGCAACTGACCTAGACGAACTAACCTACACCTGGGACTTTGGCGATAATACCGAACCAGTTACCGGACAAAACGTCAGCCACACCTTTGCTGACAACGGTACCTACACCGCAACCCTTACCGTCACCGATAGCAATGGCGCACCAACAGTAGAAACAATTACGTTAACTGTAAATAATGTTGCTCCCACAGTTAACGCTGGTGACGACCAAACAGCGATAGAAAATCAGGAGATTACCTTTAACGGTAACTATACCGACCCCGGAATATTGGATACTCATACTATTGAATGGGATTTAGGTGACGGTACGGTTGTAGAAAATCAACTGAATCCAACCCACACCTACACAACTCCTGGAAGCTATATTGCAACACTTACAGTTACCGACTCCGACGGTGGTACCGATAGCGATACCTTAGAAATTCAAGTTAATAACGCGGCACCTGAAATCACCGAAATAACGGGCGATACTAATACTACTGAAGGGGCGATCGCCAACTTTAATGCAGCAGCAACAAGCTATGGCGGTAATGATTTAACTTATACCTGGGACTTCAGAGATGGTTCCGACACCGCCGAAGGTGAAACCGTCAATCATCAATTCGCCGATAACGGTACTTATATAGTTACATTAACCGTTGCTAACGATACCGGAGAAACGACACAAGAAACTCTTACGGTTAACGTCGATAACGTTGCTCCCGTAGTGGAAGCAGGTGATAATCAAATTACTTTAGAAGGAACAACCGTAAACTTCAACGGTAACTTTAGCGACCCCGGTATCTTAGACACTCATACAATCGAATGGGATTTTGGAGACGGTAACACTACAACTGGTATCTTAGAACCAACCTACACCTACAGCCAACAAGGTACTTACACCGTTACGCTGACAATTACTGACTCTGACGGCGCAGCAACTCAAGATATACTTACTGTTACGGTTAATAACGTTGCACCAATAATTACCGAAATCAACGGCGATACCAATATTAATGAAGGAGACACTGCCAACTTCAGCGCTACAGCCACCGACCCAGGAAATGATACATTAACTTATACTTGGGACTTTGGCGACGGTAGCCAACCTGCGATCGGAGAAAACGTCAACCATCAATTTACCGATAACGGAACCTACAACGTAACCTTGAATGTAGAAGATGCAGACGGAGGAATCACTACAGAAACACTTGCTGTAGAAGTTAGTAACGTCGCACCAGTAATTACAGAAATTGTCGCTGGTACTGATATCAAGCAAGGAGAAACCGCCAGCTTTAGCGCTACAGTAAACGACCCAGGAAACGATACACTTACGTATAATTGGGACTTTGGCGACGGTAGTGAAGTAGCAACTGGGGAAACAGTCGAACATACCTTTACTGAAGCTGGAAATTATACCGTAACTCTTACCGTTACCGACTCGGATGGTGCTTCCAATCAACAAACTCTCTTCGTCTCAGCATTACCAACCGCACCACTATACGCAATTAGAACTGAGAAACAAATTAGAATTAATAATGGGGGAGATTTAGACGGAAATCCCCAAGATATCAACGATGATGCTTTAATTTACTCAGCCAAAGGGTTTACAATAAATGGCAATATTACCTTACCAGTACAAAGGGATGAAAACGGTAATCCTTTACGAGATAGTTCTGGTAAATTGATATTAGTAGACAAAGCCGTAACCGTTGCATCAAACTACACTACAATCAACGCGAATACTAACCAATATTCCAATTTAGTTCCCCCACAAGTAGTAGACGAAATTGTAATTGATATTCCAAATCATGATGAATTAAAACAACAAACACTGGATACTGTTATTGCTCCTAGTACCCAAACAGTTACCTTTAATTCAAATCAAAATTCCCTTAATAATTCCAAGGATTGGGATAATAAATTCCCAGCACCGGGCACTGAATCTAATCCTACGGTAGTAAGAGTAACGGGTGGAGGATTAAATATTCCAAATAAAGTTAATATCGCCAACTATGTAATTGTTGTAGAAAATGGTGATATCAACTTTAACGGCAGCAAACATAATTTTGATAACGTTGTATTAATTGCAGAAAACGGGAATATCAACCTATCTCAAGTACAAGCAACCAATTTATCAGTATTTGCCTCTCGTTCAATTAATATGAATAACCAAGCAAGGTTTGCGGGTTCCACGTTACTTGCATCACTGAGTACAAACGGTAGTATTAACTTCAATGGTGCTACGACTTCTACCAATTCCGAAGATAATCTCAGAGTAGTTTCTCAAGGAAGAATTACCTTTAACGCTGCATCTGACAGTCGTGGTTCCTTTGAAAGCGGTAGTGACTTTACATTCAACAACAATTCCACCTTATACGGTAGTATTGCAGCCAAGGGCTTTATCACCTTTAATAACGGTGCTAACGTTATCTATACCAACATTGCAGGGGTTAACGATGGAAATAATCAACCACCCACAAATCCAGATGATATCCAACCACCCATAATTAATGCTGGTTTAGCCAACGATACGGGAACTTCGAGTAGCGATAAAATTACCTCTGACCCTACAATTAACGGTACTCTAACGGATGACAGTCAAATAGTTTTACTCAAAGCCAGTTTTGATGATGCTGACGTTAATAATTATTTTGATATAACGGCACAGTTACAATCAAACGGTAGCTTTACCTTAGATAAATTAACTTTGGAATCTATCAAAGGCAATACATTACCGGATGATAACTATACCCTTTACTTACAAGCAGTGGATTCCAAAAGTAATACAAGTAACGTGTTTGAATTTGCATTTACTTTAGACACTACTACACCACCAACATCCAACAACTCGGAATTCGCAATTAAGACAGAAGGGGTATTAACAATAAATGGTGGTGGAGATTTAGATGGCGAATTGTCTAATTTAGATGACGATACTTTAGTTTATGCAGCCCAAGGATTTAAGCTAAATGGTAACTTTGAGCTTCCGGTGGAACTGAATCCAAACGGTACTCCACAGCTTGATAACTCCGGTAAAAAAATCTTGAGAGATAATGCTATTACTGTCGCAGATGGCTACACCAGCAGCAAGGGACCATCTAATGAATATGCTGGTTTACAACCACCTCAAATAGGAGAAGGAATTGCAGTTAATATTCCTGCATATTCGGATTTGAAACAGCAGAAATTAGATAGCTTTGTTCCAGATAATAGTCAAACTATTTCCTTTGATATTAGCGACAATAACAATAGAATTTATAACGCTAATACTTGGAATCAAAAATTTCCTGTGCCCGGTACCGCAGATAATCCAACAGTAGTAGAAGTAATTGGTGGGGAATTAAATATTCCTAATAACGTCAATTTGAGCAACTATGTGATTATCGTTCAACAAGGTAGTATTGAGTTTAAAGGTAGCAACAATAATTTAGATAACGTTGTCCTAATTACCAATAACGGCGATATTAACTTAGCAAAAGCAAAATCCCAGGATGTATCAGTATTTGCATCTGGCTCCGTTAATATGAACGGTGCGGCAACTTTTGCCCGAGACACTTTGATTGCATCTGGTAGCAGTACTGGTAACGTTACCTTTAGAGGTAGTTTTAAGAATATTAATGCCAGCGATACGATTAGAGTTGTTTCAAACGGCGATATTATCTTTAACGGTGCTTCTGATACTAGGGGAATATTTGAAAGTGCAGGTAAATTTACCTCTAACGGTAAGTCTACAGTTTATGGGAAGATAGCCGCTAAGGGCGATATTAGGTTTAATGGTGGTGTCAGATTTGTTGCTGAATAATTGATAATTTTGAAGATATTTGTATTAAGCCGGAATGCTTGGAGTTATATTGAGTGTTTCGGTTTTATGTATTATATTTTATCGGATTATTTGGTAGTCAATAACGAAGTAGAAGAACGGACTTTTCTTCAAACAATACTTACAATGGGATTAGAAGAAAGGGAGGAATATATGGAAATTACTACAAGCTGGGAAAGAAAAGGTGCCCAACAAGCATCTTTATGAAGTGGCGCTTAATTTATTGCGTGAGGGCTTATCTGTAGAAATGGTCGTAAAAACTACCGGCTTAACGGTAGAAAGAGTGCAGCAATTACAGGCAAAATTACAAGCTGAAAACTAGTTAATTTAGTTAATAGTAAATGCTTCATTATAAGCTAGGAGGAAGCTTTAGTTAACAGTTTCCCCAATTGATTTTGATGCCAGTACGGGTACTCGTTACTTTGTTAATAATCCAAGTATTGTAAACGTCAGCGAAGACGGGTTAATTACCGCGCTTAACAACGGTATCGCAAATGTTACCGTTATTTATGATTAGCCGCAAAGAGCGTTTTACGAGCGCGCTGGATGCTGGATGGAAAGAAACAATTAAAGAATTATTGAACAATAAGTTTGTAAATGTTGCAATCGCTGTTTTAGAAGGTTGGAAAAATGCAGGAATGTAGCTTCATATTTTTATATAGCTTTTTAAGTCAACTCAATTCTTATTTTAAAACATTGAGTTAGGTTGTTTTCGTTCAGCAAATTTGAATATAGTGAAGCGCGATACGCGAAGCATCGCTTTTCAGGCTATCGCCTTTGTCCATAATTGGCTGAACCCGTCAAACGATGTTTGGGAATGATTCATATCCGAGCAAAAATCGTTTGATGAAGAGTGTTTACAGAGTTTTACAGCTTTTAGCGTAGGAACGATACAACATAAGCCTCCTGTCGCAACGGAGATATTAACAAAAATAAGCTTTACGTTAAATTAACATAAATCTTTGTCCACTTTAAAATAACTTTAAACACAACAATACGGGTGCGAATAACACGGATATTTCTTTTTCCGGATAAATTTCGGTAAATATTCTCATGTTTATCTATCCAAAGGAAGATTACAACTAAACAGTAGGCAGAAAGCTGATTTCCCATTCTAAAATCAACCTTCTCCCTTCATAACAGGACAGTAAGTACTGTATCCTACGACTTCCACACAAGTTTTAAAACTTACAAGCACATAGATAAATTATTCACAGTTCTTTATTCAAAAGAAGTGCATATTCCACGTGTTTTTTGGAATTAAATCAAACAACTATACAAAAATATAGAACAATACTCGCGATGAAATTATCAATTCAAGATGTAGTAATAGTATTAGCTGCTCAAGAGCATTCCCCATCTGTAGCAAATGCCGAATTCCTTCAATTGAGCGGTATCATACCTAAAGACTTCAAATTGGCACGTCAGCCGGTTTACACCCAGCAAAACGCGCAGTTAACCTTTACCGACTCAAACGACAACGTTATCAGCATTGTGGCTGAAAACAACCGTATCATCTTTATGGAAGCAGTTGGCGATCGCGAAATCTCCTCATTACAAATTGCTTCAATTGCTTCCAAATATGCCAAAGCATTACCAAACATGGAATTTGAAGCACTTGGCGTTAACCCTCGCGGTTACAAGGAAGATCCAACAGGTAAGTACATGGAAAGCTTACTATCTCCAGGAGCAGCATGGCTTTCAGTTGGAGAAGAGCCAATGCGTGCATCCTTAAATTTAGTGTACAAATACGAACGCGCTTCGATGTATCTCAACATCAGCGAAGCAGCATTGAGAAAAGAAGACGAAACTTCTACACCTATTGTAATGTTCAACGGTAGCTTCTCCTACGAACTTGAAGGGGAAACTAAGGAAGAGAAGCAAGAAAATCTCCATAAAGCAATTGAAAATTGGCAAGCTGATGTTAACACATATTCAGAATTGGTTAACAACAAGTTTTTAGCTCAACTACCAGAAGAAGCAACTGTAGAAGTAGCTTCCGAATTGCAAGAAGAAAGCAAGAATGTATTTGCAATGAGCGTTTAAGCTTTACGTAGAAGTGAGTAAGTAAGTTGGTGTAAATAAACCAAACTATGTAAAGATAAGTAAATACAGAGAA
>CAYMZW010000001.1:0-77204 GCA_964395005.1 uncultured Rivularia sp. | reverse complement strand
GTTTTAGCTCGCTGGTTATTTCTTGTGAAGTTTTCATTTTTTCAAAATCCTTTTACGAACTTCACAACTTCATCGGCGTGAGCCGTAAAACGATAACTGCTGATAGCAGATACCAGCAGTTGGGAAATATTTATTAGGTATATCTGATAAAAATCAAACCTTCATAACTGTGTTGTTTAACTTTAATCTTAGGAAAATAATTAAATGACAGAATTTAACCGCCTGGGTGAGAATCCAGCTTTGTTGGGAGTCAAACCATTTAAAGCAAATTCTAATCCAGCAGTAAATCCGATATTCACAGTGAAACGGAAGGATTTTTTAAATGTTTTGCGGAAGCGCCAAACTTTTATTGTGAATTTCAGCCAGAACTCAATACTGAAACGAATTTGTACTTCCAAACCAATTGCTGCATAAAAAGCTGAATTTTCTACTGGTTTATCAAAATCAATCACACCGATATAACGCACACCGTAAGCTAAATCAATTGCTGCTTCAACGCGAGCGCCAACAATTCCGGCTTCATACTTGGCGCTAAATCGCAAACTGCCGCGTGCCAAAATACTGAGACCAATGACTAATTGCTTTTTGGAAACCTAAAATTGAAGCCAGATGACTACGATATTTAGAATCAGTGGCTTACAGGAATATGAGGTATAGTTTCTTTACTGTCTAGCTTTCAATATTTTTATTCATCTTTTTTCCTAAAGTCCAGGTATTTAGAAATTGATTTTTATAATCTCTAATTATATTCGCGACCATAAAATACTTCATTTTTCATAAATTCATATTTTTCTGGACTATAGAAAATTAATTTTTCTGGATCGGTTATGTAGCTAGCGTAAGATTCAGCAAAATCTTCTCTTTCATTAGTCATTGCATAACTACTGACAAATCCCGTTCCGTCATAAGAGTTTTGAGTATAGCTTGCTTGATTAATTTCAATCCATTTATTTGCCAATTCAGGATTGTTTGACATTACGTTATAATGTGTATTGTGTCCGACTTCATGAGTCACAGTTTCTAACAGTTCTTCTTTCCCTTCACAAATCGAACAAATTTTTATTTCACGAGAATGACGATTTATAAAACCTAAAGCATTAGGGCAAATTTCGCTTGGTTGTGATTCATACCTAATACTTGGACAATTCTCCAAATGTGATAAAGGAATTTTTTCTCTAAGATAATTGCCTACTTCTTCTGTAGAAGTAAATTCACAATCCTCAAAATTACTAACTTCCGTACAATTGATTAATTCTGTACATTCATTGCCGGTTTCATTAGCAATTTCTAGAGGAAGGTTATTGATTTCTTCACTCGAGGAATAAGTCAT
Organism: uncultured Rivularia sp.; assembly: GCA_964395005.1. GTDB lineage: Bacteria > Cyanobacteriota > Cyanobacteriia > Cyanobacteriales > Nostocaceae > Rivularia. Next base: position 75,874 of record CAYMZW010000001.1, on the reverse strand, counting down.
TTCTATTTTGCCTGTTATTCTTGTAATAAGCCAAATACTCTTGCTTTCTGTTCTCCGAATGAATTGCGACTTACAGCATCACTCAAAGCTGATAGAAATCTTTCATCGCTAGTTGTAATCTGAATTTTCTCGTCTACTAAAACGGTTTTACCGTCTTGCTCCATTTGTTTTCCCGTTCTTAAGTTCACGCCGTTAGAGCAGCATTCGTCTATAAATTCTTGCAATGCAGATTGTGTATCTTCGTCTGTGGCTTCAGAGATTTCTACCGAAACTCGGTTGGGTGTTTCCCAGGTAACTTTGGCTAAAGATTCTCTTTTACGGTTGACTATGTTTAAAATTTTCATTTGTATTAAATTTGTAACTAAATTTTATTCTCGACTATGCTGAAGCGATTTTTACCCAAGCAGCCATGTCATCTAATTCTCCACAAACTATTGCCTGACCAGCACGGAGGCGACTAATAATTGCAGTTTGTTCGGGAGTTAGAGTCATACAAGCACTCATGGCATCGCGATCATCAGCAGCAACTAAACGATGTACGATTTTAAGATTAGTATTTTTTACAGCATCAGGGATCAACCTTGCTGGTATTTGGTCTACTAATAAAAATCCTTGACCATAAGCACGAATCTCAGATAGTATATTGGCAAACATTTCGGCAACTTTACCTTGAGGATTGGCTTGTTCGCCCATAGCAGAGTTGGTATTTAGTAAAATACGATGAGCTTCTTCAATGATTGTTAAATGACGTAGGTTATTTCCTGGATGTTTTTGAGAAGCAATCTGGTCAAATTGTGCCTGACGATACTCATAAAGAAACTGAAACAAGAGTGCCATTGTAAAAGCTTTATCGCTATCATCTCCTAAGTGAGATAAGTTCACAACAGTAGGGCGGTCAAATATATTCTGCCAGGGAGTAGAACGAGGTTGATCGAATAATTGTTTTTTCCAGCCTCTTCTTAAACTTTGGATACGAGTTGTCAGTGCAGCCGTTAAATTACCAGCAATTCTCGGTTCATATCCTTTTCCTTTCACCACAGTTTGAATTTGATCTACCAATTGTGTCAGAGTAGGCCTGGGGGTATCAAATGGAGGAAGTTGTTCTGCTATCCAATCACGAGGACGGCTATAAGCATGATATAAAGAATCTTCCAATAAAATAGGTAGAATTTCCTGCATGGGAAAAACACCATTTAAGATTGACTTAAGGCGATCTATATGAGATAAAACTTGTGGATTCATCTCTTCAGAAAGCCAAACAAAATCAAAGGGATTGAGGACGAGTTTGTTTTTTAACCTTGTACCTCGCCAAGAATCCAGACCAGGAATATAGATAGATATTCTATTTGGGCTATCCTCTGGCAAAGATTCATTGAATTGCATTGCCCATTCAACATATTCTTCCTTGGCAGGTTCAATAATCAGAAAAGGAATTTTATTTTGAGTCAGTTCGTTTAAAATATTTTTGCAGGTAGTGGTTTTTCCGCTTCCTGTAATGCCAGTAACTAAAGTATGTTTAGCTAGACTATCTAACGATACTTTATAATTAAGGCTGGTAGGCTCGCCACCTTCAAGCAAAGAACCTAATTTTATTGACTCGCTTTTGACTGAAGGTGGATTAAGGCTAAAGGTTGCCGTTGGCATTACTTTGACCCCAGGTACTTCTTTACGGGGCAAATTAACCAATAATGCTAGCTCTTCAGTATTGAGTGGAGTTGTCAAATGGCTGAAAGAAGGACCGAGTGGATGTTCTATACGGTCTGCTAGTGTGAACTTTTCCTTTTGATACCGATCTGTAGTTTGTACTAACCCAATACAAGGCTGTTGAAAATCTTGCAAAGCACCTCTTACAGATTTTGCCCACAATCTTGTTAAATCGTGTACGCGAATCGGTTCAAAAGTAGTATTTTTTCCAGTAAGCAAAGCTTTAAGTTGAGTACCACCTTGTTTGGCAATATCTGGTCTATTGGCTAGTAAGTAAACACCTACATTCCAGCAACCTAAACTAAAAGATTTTTCAAAGCGATCAATAAATTGCTGTAGCTGTTTTTCAGCAGTCTGGGCATGGGCATTAATATACTCTTGACCTAAAGCTTCAGTAGCACTTTGATTCAAAGTTGACGTTTCTGAAAGACCGAAAGCCATAGTCTCAGAATTCGTTTCTGTAATGCTGTTTGTAATTCTTCGATCTGGATAAGAACTTTTATTACGGGTCAAGATTGCCCCTAATGCAGCAGCAAAACCGAGGGGTGAAAATTTTTTAGTCGTTCCAAGAGCAGCTAATCCTAAACCTTTCAGTAAATCGCGATTGTAATCCGCCCCTCCTGGTCTTGTCGCCTCTTCACTACTGGTTGTACCAGTAGATTTTCCTTGACTTTTACTTGCGGTCCATCCCTGGCTTTGAGATGAACCTTCGGTTGTAGTCAATGTTTGAGTAATTTTAGTCAGGGCATATACATGACTCAATAGTTCTCGGCATCGCAGAAGAATATCCTCTACTTTTTCTGTACCCATTGGTTCGGCAATGACCATATAGGTGAAGGGTAACTCTTGGAAACCACGTAAAAACCGATCTAAAGTTTGGGGATAACCACTATGGTCGCTATCTTTGAGGGATGGAATTCCCGTTAGGGCGATCGCATTTCGTAACTCACTACGAAGCGGTTGTAATACTTCCTTGGCAAAAATAGGATCTTCTTCTGTGCATACTGAAACTTTCGTTCCTGGCCAATTACCTTGCAAAAAATTGCCAATATTTTCGATGAAGTCAACACTAGGGTACTGCGAATAGTTATGACTTCTTATCCCTAAGTAGATATGATTTTCATGTCCATTGCTAGTAACAAGAAAAATTAGCGTATATTTCTTAGGAGCATGACAGGCAGATAAAGTAGTTTGCAAGGCAGTTAGTGCGTTCTCAAACGAACCACTAACAGATCCTCCTATGCGGTCAATACGCAAGAAACAAGGTTCTTCAAGTAAAAGCCGATCTGGAGGAGGAAGTGGCTGAATAAATTGAGCATCCGCAAGAGGAACGTCAAGATGTTGTCTGCTCAAACTGTAAAGTAGAGAGCGGGATATGAGATTGGCAGCATGAATTCTATCATCAAGGGATTCTGGCTTGAGTGTATACATAAAAAAACTGATTGATACTTGAAGAAAAACAACTAATATTCAACGGATGAGTGCTTTCATATCTTCCGCTTGAGCCTTAAGACTTGATTCAAAAATAGTCGTAACTTTATCAATCAATTCTTGCCTGGTTTTTTCTTCGCCTTTTAGTTTAGAAGATATATCTTTAATAATTACTTTACGCTGTTCATCAATTTTAGAGTATACAGAATTAGATTTAATCTGCTTCCTTACCCATATTGGAAGATCCCAACTTGGCAGGTTATCTCGAACAGCATTCTCTACGGCTTCTTTTGACTCTTTAATAGATTTTCCAGCAACTGTAATAGTTATACCAATAGCAGCTAGAGCCACCCATCCTAGTGGAGTAGCTAAAAGAATTCCAGCAACAAGGTTTCCTAAAATTGCAAGAATAACAACTAAAATTGCATAAGTTATTGATGCAACAGTTGGTCCAACAAGAACAGCAACGACAGTAGCTAAAATTCCTGAAATCCACCCCAAAATACTACTTAATCCAGACATCAAATCATCAGTAGCATCTATGTTAGATTGATTCCCCAAAGAAATACTACCTATTGCAATACTTTTTAGATCGAAGGATTCTCCTAGCTTACCGATAGGAATGCTGTATTGACTTTCCAATGCTTTAATATCATTACGAAGCTCTTTAGAAAGTCGATCTAATATAAGCTTGATTTCTTGCCCAAATATCTCACTGAGGTTATTTTCCTGCAATGAATATTTTATTTCGCCATCAATAGCACCTTTCATATTATTGATAGTTAAATGACTTCGGCTCTTCCATAATTCAAAGTTATGCTTGATAATACTAATAATCTTATCCGCAAGAACGGCAGAAATTGAATCATACAAGGAATCTATTTGTTTAGCTACTTCGGGCCGAATATTACTGATGCAAAACTTTTCTACATCCTTAGAAAACTGACTCGTATTGATTTCGACTCGACCCCAGCGAGCTAATCCTCTAGCAATACAGAACTCAGGAGTCTTATCTGATTCTACGGATGCTTGAGGAAATACTTGTTCACAAATTTTTCTAACAAAATCCATGCGAGATGCTCCACCAGTAAGAAGAATTACTCCAGAAAATTCATTTGAAATTTCAGATTGCTGTCTAACTTCTAATTCTTGTTTAAGCTTTACCAATTCATTCATGAAAGCATTTGGCCATGTTTGTAATCCATCCCCTAAATCTACGATAGGAGTATTAAGAATTTCGTTCATTACATGGCCATCAACCTCTGGTTCAAAATATATTCCTTGCATTTTGGCAAAAACACCACCTGCATATTGTCCAGATTCTTGGTAGTTTTCTGGAGCTGAAAAATATGCCTCTTTTACCTTTCGGCAGACTAACTCACAGCGGTTTTTAAAATGTGGATAGCTACCAAATATATCTTCAAGCTCAACCTTATCACGGTGATTTTCAAAAGCTCGCTGAAAAATAGCTTTATCAATCAAGGCAGCCCCCAATTCTCGCCCTACATCTATCGGAATACTATTCTTATTCTGGTCAAGCAAGGTAATATCAGTAGTAGATGAACCTAAATCGATAACAATCGCACAACCTTTTAACTGAGCCATGTTTAACATCCTTTTTTCTACAGCATGTATATAGGCAGCGCGAGACTCAGCTACAACTTTAACTCGTTGAATGCCAGCATCAGAAAATAACTGTTCATAAGCTTTGACCATAGCCCGATCTTGAGTCCATTCAGAAGGACATCCAACAACGAAAAAGCTTTCTTTCTCTTTAATCCTTCCTTGTTTTATTTGATTTTCATATATAAATTTAATGTAGTCACTCATAATATTCAGGTACTTTAAGTCACCACTAGGCTTTTTCTTGAAAGTTATGTAGGACTCTTTTATATTCGGATTAATTAAAGCAGATTCTCCAATCCAAATTTTTTGTTCGGGATGATCTGGATAATAGCCAATCGCAGTTATTATATTTTTTGCTCCACCGAATATTTCCAAAAGTTCAGGCTCACTTGTTTTATCCGAATCATTTACATATATATGTGCTAAGGCAGTCTCGCCATGACCTAAATCAAAACCAATAACTTCTGTAATATTTTCAAACATTGTGGTTAATCTTATGTACTTTCAAACAATTTGAAACTTTAAGTATGTGATAGTCGCTGCTATGAATTAGTGGGGTTGGGTTCAATTACATTGCCACGAAGTAATAGCCGATCATTTTTTAAAAGCGCAGGTTTTTCCATGACATGATTTTGTAAGTTGGGATCTAAACTGGGTTCAAAATCAAAAAGACCTTTGACTTTCTCAGAAGCTGTATCTTTATAAGCTTGATGACGAATTCCATATTTTCGCAAAATTGAAAATAGTTGCCGTTTTCTCAAGTTAAATACTTCTGGTAATTGACTTTCAAACTTTTCAGTTTCACCTATAAATTCTTGTAGAAACTCAAGTACCTCTGGATGATCTTCTAGTTGTGGCTCTTGAATCACAGGTTCTGATAAACGACCATATTCGGCTACTGTTTGATCGATTACATCAAGAGTTTGCTCTAGATAAACAAGCAATTCCTCTTTATCCACATGGGTAACTGCTTGTTCTGTCTCTACTGGCTTTGTTTGAAACTCATGGGGTTGATTGTCAGGAGAGGGATTGTTCAATTGCCTAGATTTCATAAACACTGTGGAAACGAATGCACCTAGAACTGCTCCCAAAGAACCGCCGAAAATACCACCTGCGATTGTTCCTCCTAATGCTCCACCAGCTAAACCACCCCAAACTCCATCAAATAATTTGTTTTGCTCATCATCAATAGATTCGTGAGGTTCAGGGGTAACTTTAGATGAGACATTAACCTGCGTTTGATTCTTTGCCAGCATGGAGAAAGAGAGGCGAAAAGCTTCCAGCATAGAAAGCGCAATACGAGCCTGTGATTGAGTTAAGCTTCCAATATATTCCCCATTAATGTCGCCGAGCTGCGTTAACCTATCTTGGACTATCTCACTTAGTTGGCTAATAGTGGTTGCAGATTCAACTCTCTTTTGAAAATCAGGCAGGTTTTGCTTGTAACAGTCTTTCAGTGTTTTCATAATACATATACTTCAAATGATTACTTCCAAGGCTCAATTGTTCTATATGAAAGCGTAAAGCTAAATTACATTAGTTAGTTTTTGGCGATCATTATACGTGAAACACATTTTAAAGTTTTGTATAATAAAGTACGTTGTACCATTTTTGCTAAATACTAATCGTTCTCAATCTTTTGTCACTATACCCAAAAGCTGTCAGCCCCTGACAACTTTTGGGTATAGTGACAAATTCTTAATTTATTCACCAAGTAATTCATCAACAAGCAACAATAAGATTACGGGAAAATTCTGGTACCCAAAAGGGTAATATTTTTTCTTGCTTCCACGTATAAATCCAGAGGCTATAATATCCACCTTATCTTTTGTAAATTTTTAACTAACGGAGCCATTGAAAGGATGTGAGCAAAAGGCAAGTAGTTATTTTTAAAAGATCAATTATATTCGCTAATCTTTATATTTTCCGGAATATCAAGAAATATTACTGAATTATTGCCATAGTAATTTTACTAATTGCTATTCGTATCTACCTATGTACCAAAAGCGCCAGGATGCTTATCTTGAATTAATTAAACAACTGCTGAATTGCTCTAATGGAAAAGAAAGGGAAGTATTAGAAACTAATTAAGAGTTACTTGATGCTGGGTTTTTATAGGTTGTGCAAGCTGTCGCGGAGATGATGTCTGAAAAGGTAATAAAAATAAAGCCAATTGGTTAAGAAATCTAGGAAATCAATTAAGCAAGGCTCTAAATTAATCACCAATAACTGCTGTGAAACATAAATTTGAATCTCTCAATGAAACTCAATTCCAACCTTATGGGCAATTTTTAGCGCAAGTATTGCAAGTAACGGATGAAAGCAGCGGTGACTCACAAGTCGTTTATCCTTTGTTAGCAGCAAATATAGATAAACTTGATGCTAATTTAGCAGATGTATTGCGGCGTTGGACAATAAATGTTACAGAAAAAGTAGAAGTAGAGAAAGCAGAATCTATTGCCAATATCCTTAATAAATTCAGTCATCTAATTTGTGAATTTTCATTAGGTCATAAAGCTATCAATATAGAAATTGCTATTAATATTTATGAATTAATACTAACTATCTTTACTTGTCGGGCTTTTCCCAGAATATGGTCACAGACGCAATATAATTTAAGCCATGCTTATTGGGTCAGAATATTAGGGGATAAATTAGAGAATATTGAAAAAGCTATTGCCGCTTTTAAAGCGTCTTTGGAAGTTAGAACCCGTAATGATTTTCCCCAAGATTTGATTGATACGTTATTTGATTTGACCAATGTCTACTTGGAGAGAAAGCTAGGAGATAAATTAAAGAATATTGAAAATGATATCGCCTTTTACGAAGCGGCTTTGGAAGTTAGAATCCGTAATGACTTCCCCCAACAATGGGCTGATACGCAAAATAGTTTGGGTAATGCTTACTGGAAGAGAATACTAGGGAATAAAGCAGACAATATTGAAAAAGCCATTGCCGCTTTTAAAGCGTCTTTGGAAGTTAGAACCCGTAATCATTTTCCCCAACAATGGGCTGATACGCAAAATAATTTAGGCAATGCTTACGGTGACAGAATACTAGGGGATAAAGCAGATAATATTGAAAAAGCTATTATCTTTTATCAAGATGCTTTACAAATCTATACCCGCAAAGACTTCCCCCAACATTGGGCAATGACGCAAAATAATTTGGGCACTACTTACACAGAAAGAATTAAAGGGGATAAAGCGGAGAATATTGAAAAAGCGATTGCTGCTTCAAAAGCAGCTTTGGAAGTTAGAACCCGCAATGACTTCCCCCAACCATGGGCTACAACGCAAAATAGTCTGGGTAATGCTTACTGGGAGAGAATACTAGGGAATAAAGCGGAGAATATGGAAAAAGCCATTGCTGCTTTTGAAGCGGCTTTGGAAGTTAGAACCCGTAAGGACTTCCCTCAAAAATGGGCTAATACGCAAAATAATTTAGGTAATGCTTACCGGGACAGAATACTGGGGAATAAAGCGGAGAATATGGAAAAAGCCATTGCCGCTTTTGAAGCAGTTTTAGAAATATACACCCGTAAAGATTTTCCTTATCAATGGGCTAGTACGCTTTCTAATTTGAGTGCTGTTTACTCAGAGAGAATACTAGGTAACAAAGCAGACAATATTGAAAAAGCCATTGCCTTTTATAAAGCAGTTTTAGAAATATACACCCGTAAAGACTTTCCTTTCCGATGGGCTGCGACACTTTCTAACTTGGTTAATGCTTACCGGGAGAGAATACTAGGGAATAAAGCAGACAATATTGAAAAAGCCATTGCTGCTTCAAAAGCAGCTTTAGAAATCTACACCCATAAAGACTTTCCTTATCAATGGGCTAGGACGCTTTCTAATTTGGGCGCTGCTTACTCGGAGAGAATACTAGGTAATAAAGCAGAAAATATTGAAAATGTGATCCATGCCTCACAAGCAGCTTTACAAGTCTATACCCGTAATGATTTACCTTATGAATGGGCTAGAACGAAAAATAATTTGGGAAACGCTTGCTGGGAAAGAATATTAGGGGATAGGGCTGAAAATATTGAAAATGCGATCAATGCCTTACAAGCAGCCTTACAAGTCTATACCAGCAAAGACTTCCCCCAACAATGGGCTACAGCGCTTTCTAATTTGGGCGCTGCTTACATAGAGAGAATCAAAGGCAATAAAGCGGAGAATATTGAAAATGCGATCAATGCCTTACAAGCAGCTTTAGAAATCTACACCCGTAAAGACTTTTCTCAACAATGGGCTACAACGCAAAATAGTTTGGGTAATGCTTACATAGAGAGAATCAAAGGCAATAAAGCGGAGAATATTGAAAAAGCTATCGTCGCTTATCAAGACGCTTTACAAGTTAGAACCTATAAAGACTTCCCTCAACAATGGGCTGCAACGCTTTTGAATTTAGGCGCTGTTTACATTAACAGAATAGAAGGTAATAAAGTAGGAAATATTGAAAAAGCCATTGCCTTTTATAAAGAAGCTTTACAAGTTTATACCCGCAAAGACTTCCCTTATGAATGGGCAATGGCGCAAAATAATTTCGGCAGTATTTATAGAGAAAGAATCAAAGGCAATAAAGCAGAGAATATTGAAAAAGCTATCGTCGCCTATCAAGACGCTTTATCTATTAGAACCAGCAAAGACTTCCCCCAAAGAAATGCAGAAACTTTATTAAACCTGGGATTAGCTTACCAAGATGCAAAACGTTTCAACGAAGCTTGTACTACCTTTAAACAAGCTATTGAAACAGTAGAATCTTTACGTGGTGAAATTATTTCTGGCGATGAAACCAAGCAAAAACAAGCAGAAGAATGGAACAGACTTTATCTCAACATGGTAAAAGTTTGTTTGGAATTAAAAAAAGACACCCAAGCAATAGAATACGCCGAACGCAGCAAAACTCGCAATTTAGCTGAACTTATCCTTGAACGCGACTCTGAAACCATTTTCCCACCAGAAACTGTAACTAAATTAGAACAACTGCGAGATGAAATAGCTACAGGACAATATCAAATCCAAAATGGTAAAGCTGAAAATCCTAAAGTCTTAGTACAACATCTCCAAGAATTGCGACAGCAGCGTAATGAATTGCAAGACCGATATCTACCTATTGGTTCTGGTTTTCAGTTTCACCCATTTCGGTCAACTCTCTCGCATCGTACTGCGATTGTTGAATTTTACGTTACAAGCGATAAGGTACTCGTCTTTATTATTACCAAGCAAACCCAACAACCAATTATTTTATCGCCCGATTTAATAAATCTGAACAAATTAGCCAAGTGGGCAAACAGCTATTTAGAAGCTTACAGTAATAATAAATCTCACTGGCAGCGCCGCCTATCTACCCGCTTAAATTTGCTAGCAAAAATTTTGCATATTGATAAAATTATTGAGCAAATTCCTACAGAGTACGACCATTTAATTTTAATTCCCCATCGCTACTTGCATTTGCTACCACTTCATGCTTTGACCCTTGCAGAAGACTCCAACCTTTTTGATAGATTTCCTGGGGGTGTTAGCTATGCTCCTAGCTGTCAACTTTTGCAACTCGCTCAAACTCGACAACGCCCCGAATTTTCTCGCCTATTTGCTGTCCAAAACCCCACAGGCGACCTCACCTATACTGATATTGAAGTCGAAACCATCCAAACTTATTTCAACACCAATAATCTTCTCAAACAGAAAATAGCAACTAAAGAAGCCATTGATAATATTTCCCTGACTGCTGTACACTGCGCTCACTTTAGCTGTCACGGCTACTTTAATGTAACCCAACCTCGCAAATCTGCCCTCCTTCTAGCTGATTCCCAGTTAAATTCTGCATCTACAAAACTTGATGCCGAAAATTATCTCAGTTTGCAAAATGGTGGCATACTTGACCTCAATAAGTGTTTGACTTTAGATAGCATTTTCACTTTAAATCTAGAACAATGTCGTCTCGTCACTTTATCTGCTTGCGAAACAGGCTTAATCGATTACAAAAATGACAGCGATGAGTATATTGGCTTACCCAGCGGTTTTATTTATGCAGGTGCTTCCAATGTTGTTAGTTCTCTTTGGACAGTTAATGACCTATCTACAGCATTTTTGATGATTCGATTTTATCAAAACATACAAAAAGGTTTGACTGTGGCTTTGGCGCTTAATCAAGCTCAATTTTGGTTAAAAGATTTGACTAAGGGAGATTTGGAAACCTGGATTGAAGAAAGCCACTTATCATTAAAACCAGCGATTAGGATAAATTTGCGTCGTCGTCTTTATACGTTGGAGGATGATGCCAAGCCCTTTCAATCGCCTTTCTACTGGGCAGCATTTTGTGCAATCGGTCAGTCATGACGAAATATCGATAATATACAGCTAAGATTATCGGTAAAATCTACCCAAATCATGAACGAAATAACCCAGAATTTGGGACTGCCTACGGTAAAAGTCCAAAAAAATTCTCAAGTTTTTCTCAGAAAAGCAGATAGCTAATGATAAGTTCCTTCGATCAAACTTTCAAGAGATGAGTCGGGAGTCATTTCTTCAGCAACCGTGTCCAAGATTGTGCCTAAATTTTCCACATATAGTCAAGTGAAACTTAGCAAAAGTCATTCCGCAAATGCGCGTCCGAATTTCATCTGCATAAGTTTAGGAGGCAAGTGCAATGACTAAGTATTATTAATTTAATAAATTGTATCCAATAATAACATTTGTCAGTATATAAATTGACAATTAAATATCTAGTCTGTAATGATTTTATTAGAAGCACAAAACGATTCATAGTTATTGGGTGAGATAATTAATCGCTTCTAAATTGCAAGTTATAGGAAGGGGAAACAACGCTTGCGAGTATTTTTTATTGCGTTTTAAAATTAAGTTTAATTGCGTCTACGGAATAAATATATATTCGAGCCTGACCAATTTTCTCCGTCAGGGTACAGCTTCTATGAGGCGATCGCACTAAGTTTAGCTCACGCTTACAAATATCCAGACAACCGTGAGGGAGTTCTAGAAATACTCGATGGATGGTACAAAGAGTACATCAATGAGGAAGAAAGTGAAGATATTGATGCTTTGCTAAAAACTGTAGTGCTAACCTACGGATTCATTGAGTACAAAGAACAATACGATGAAGAAGAAGATAAACAGAATGGCTTGATTGAAGAAGCATTTAATCGCTTAGCTAAAACTCTTGAACATAAGCCATCTGTGCGTGAAGCAACTATCTTTGCAATTTGCAGTTTAACAGATAGATATTTTGAGGAAGTCGAAATTCAATTGCAGGATGTGTTATCTGAATTCAAGCGCCAAGAACAAGAACAGCTAGTTGAAAAATTGACTGACATATATCTCGAACAACGTTTCAGGATTCGAGGAACAGAAGCCGAAATTGGCAAAACCATTGAAGTTAAAGGTCGTAAATATCAACTTTGGAAACAACCAGAGGAACGTCCATTAACTCAAATAGAAGAAACATTGAATCGCTGGGTAAAGCTTGAGAATAAAGCTCCAGCACAGCAGACAGCTGTAAAAGCACTAGTTTCCTTTGCTAAGGCACTACATTAGGGTTTATTTTCAAACCCAACCAATCTCAGTCTAAAGCCAGTCGCTATCGCTACAAAGCCCTTAAAAAGGCTCAAAAAACCAGGCATTTCATAGTCTCCAAGGACTTTGCAGGTATAACCTCACCCTTATAGGGTGAGGAGTACTTTGATAACAAGTTCTAGGAAAAGAAATCCAGTATCAATAAACTTTTGAGGAGTTAAGTGATGAATTTCCAAGACAAATTAGGTAATCAATCTTGGTTCAATTATCCGATTGCTAGCATTGCTGCTATTGTAGTCACTTGGAGACAAGGAAATAAAAGAAAACACTATTAATTGGCACTTTCAAAGGAGGAAAAGGTACAAATCCTTTAGTAGTTGAGTTCAACAAAAACGCTAATCAAGAAACTACTCAAGCTTTACTAAGTAATATCGTATATCGAAATACCTCAAACAATCCCGAACTAGGTGAACGCAAATTAGCAATTCAACTTAGCGATGGTGATGGTGCTTCAAGTGAACCGCTGGTAAAAACTATTAATGTTGTCCCCGAACCAGAAGCACTCAAAATAACAGTCCCATCGAGTCAAAATATTAAAGAAAATACCAATTTATCTATTAGTGGTATTAGTATTAAATACTCTAACAACCAAAATATTACCGTTACCTTGTCAGTCTCCAATGGTACTCTTACAGTAAAGGATAATGTGCCTAGAGGATTGACAGCTAAGAATATCAGCGAAAACAAAACACAAGAAGTTACTCTCACAGGTACAGTCGAACAAATCAACACCACTTTAGCTGATTCTGCTGCTATTACTTACCGAGGTAATACAGATTTTGATGGTGATGAAATACTTTCTGTAACTGTTACTGATAGCAATCAAACTAGTAAGAATAATCAAGAATCAAATCTTATTTGGCCTCCTAATGCTACATCAGAAAATACTATCAACAATAGTATTAAAATAACTGTTATTCCTAATGGTCTTCCTAATTTTACTACTATTCCTAATAATATAAATACCAAGGAAGATAATAATATAATCATCAGTGGTATTACTATCGCTGATTCTGATAGTCAAAATGTGGCTGTTGTTCTTAAAGTTTCTAACGGTACTCTAAAAATTAAGGAAAACGTAACTCAAGGCTTAAAAGCTAGCAATATAAGGAATAATGGCTCTAACATAGTTGTTCTTGAAGGTAAACTAGACCAAATTAATGCGACTCTAAATGATTCTTCAGCTATTACCTACCAAGGTAATAAATATTATTTTGGTTCAGATTCACTGAATATCGAAGTTCAAGATGGCAAAAACAGTATCACGAAGAATGTTGATATCAGTATTGAAGCTGTTAATGATAAACCAGTAATTAATGGCGAAGTTATTCCAACACCAATATCTACCCCAAGAAATAATAATGTTCTGACTCAAATAGAAGCCGTTCAACTAGTTAAAAAATGGCTAGAAGCAAAAAGAGAAATATTTGGTCCGACATTTAATCGTAGCTTAGGTGAACAATACCTAACTGGTGAAGCCTATGATAAAAATATCGGTTCTCGTAGTTCTATAGATTGGCTAGAAAATAATAACGCTTACTACACCTATCAATCCCAAAATATTGATAGTGTAATTGAATTTGATAACAGCGATAACGAAGCGATGATTGAAGTCGTTGTAACTGAAGCACGTACTCTTTGTCGTAATGGTAGAGCGAGTAATGGTAATAACACTACCACTGATAAAAGCTCAGTTCGCTATTTCTTGAAATTTGAGCAAGGAACATGGAAAATAGCTGATTACAAAGGTATTCAACAAATTAGCAAAAGTTCCAATCCAGGGAAAAGTTGTTAAATCAATTAATTTGACTATATTTTTCTAATTTGGGGTGTTCTACCGATTAATATTAGCGTACAAACCGGCTATCTTTGCTACTGGGCGATAGGCGAAGCCGACACCCTTTGGGTGTATCGCAATTTAAAAGGTAGTTATAGTAAGACTTTGGTTGTTTTCGGAGATGTCTAATGTACTTTGTACTTGCGAACCATGAACCTCAACATTTAACTGAATCCCATCAAGCTTTTGCTAACGCGATTGAAACTATAAAAAGTCTGCGTAAAGAAATCATTTCTGGTTCAGGTATGGAACAACGTCCTAACTTTAATTATCTGTTGGCAATTCAAGACCCTACAGATGAATTGGCTTACGCTAACCTGGAAGTTGAAACTATTCTGCCATTATTCTCCCCAGTTGAAGTCTTGGTAAAAGAAAAAGCTGATGAAGCAGCCCTAAAAGCTAATCAAACTTTATCCCAAGCCCACTGCAATCATTTTTCCTGTCATGGTGAGTTCAATCTCGAATCACCTTTAGAATCAGCCCTGCTATTGGCAAAACATGGGCGCTTGACTTTAACGGAAATTTTTAGTTTAAATCTCGATCAATGTCGTCTTGTAACCCTATCTGCTTGTGAAACGGGTTTATCCGATCCTAACTAATAGTCTCAGTGATGAGTATATCGGTTTACCCAGTGGTTTTCTTTATGCAGGTAGTTCTAGTGTGGTTAGTTCGTTGTGGAAAGTTAATGACCTATCTACTGCTTTTTTAATGATTAAATTTTACCAAAATCTAAGTGCAGGTGTTTCAGTGGCAGTTAGCTTAAATCAAGCTCAACTATGGTTAAAACATTTGACCAAGGGGGATTTGGAAACATGGATTGAAGAAAACCAGTTACCATTAGATCCAACCGTTATGATTCCTATACGTCGTCGTCTTTAGAAATTGGAAGATGATGCTAAACCTTTTCAGTTGCCTTTTTATTGGGCAGCATTTTGTGCAATCGGTGAGTGATGAGCTAGCTATATTTTCCTGGTGCTAACATTTTGACGTTCTTGCTAAGTAGCTTTAATATTTAGATTACCTTTATTTGATATGACTTCAAGCTTTGATCGCGACCCTCAATTTTCCTTCCTGATGCAGATATTACAGGCGACTGCGGATGGAGATTCACAAATCCTGTATCAACTGTTGCGAGATAATCAGGACAAACTGGACAATAAATTTGTAACAATCTTGCGAGAATGGGCACAAACAACTCTATTAGACCTTGAGCAAGGTTTAAAAATTGCACCAATAATTGGTAATTTTAGTAGCTTAATATCACAGTTTCAGCAAGGTAATTCAGGCATTAATCAAGAAATTGCTATCGTGGGTTATGAAGCTATCGAACAAGTTTTTACTCGCGATGTTTTACCTAAGTATTGGGCAATGAATCAAGTAAACTTAGGTAATGCTTACTACTCTCGCATTTTGGAAGATAGAGCCGAAAACTTAGAGAAGGCAATTCGATATTATGAAGCTGCCTTAGAAGTGTATATTCGTTCAGATTTTCCTCAACAATGGGCAAGTATTAAAAATAACTTAGCAGATGCTTACCGCAACCGAATTCGGGGAGAAAAGGCAGAAAATTTAGAGCTAGCAATTCGCTGCGGAAAGTTAGCTTTGGAAGTGCGTACTCCTGATTTTCCAGAAGAGTGGGCAGCAACACAAAATAATTTAGGTCTTGCTTATTGGGAGCGTATTTGGGGAGAAAAATCTGAAAACCTAGAGCAAGCGATAACTTTTTATCAAGCCGCTCTTAAAGTACGCAGGCGAAAAGATGACCCCCAAAAATGGGCTGATACTCAGAACAACTTGGGACTAGTGTACGTGGAACGTATCCGAGGTAAACAAGAGGACAACTTAGAATCAGCTATCCATTGTTACCAAGAGGCACTGAAAATTTTTACCTTTGAAGCGTTTCCTTTTAATTGGGCAAAAACCCAAAATAATTTGGGAAATGTTTATTATCGTTTTCAAAAAAATCGAGCTGAAAATTTAGATCAGGCTATTAACTGCTATGAAGAAGCATTGCGAGTTTATACAGATGAAATGCCCGAACAATGGGCAATGGTTCAAAACAATTTGGGGGAAGCGTATCGCAATCGAATTTATGAAGACAAAGCTGAGAACCTCGAAAAAGCGATCGCCTTTTTCTCAGCAGCTTTGAAAATCTATACTCGCGCAGCTTTTCCCAAAAACTGGGCGTTAGTTCTAAATGGTTTGGGAATTTGTTACTTAAATCGTCTTCATGGGAAACGAAAAGAAAATTTATATATAGCCATCGAGCATCTTTCAAAGTCTTTGGAAATTCATACGCACGAAACTTTTCCTCGGGACTATGTGGTAACGCAATTCAACTTGGGAGTTGCTTATCAAGATGCACAGTTACTTCCAGAAGCTCTTGATGCTTTTGTTGCTGCAATCAATACAGTAGAATTTTTACGAAGCGAAATTGTCTCTGGTGTAGGTAGAGAAATTGACAAAACAAAACTAGCTGAATCGTGGAATGACCTTTACCGACGCACTGTGGAGATTTGCTTGCAATTAGGTCACAACGATAAAGCTCTTGAATATGTGGAATTCAGCAAGACTCGCAATTTGGTAGAACTAATCTTCAGTCGCGATTTTGATAGTCTGTTCCCTTCACAAGTTACTACTCAACTCCAACAACTTCAGCAAGATATTGCCAGCAATCAAAATCGTTTGCAAACTGGGACTGTTGAAGATCCAACTACTTTGGTACAAGAACTCCAGCAGTTAAGACAGGAACAAAAAAAACTACAGGATAAGTATTTTCCCATTGGTGCTGGATTTAAACTCGAATCTTTTAAGCAAACACTTGAGAAGAATACCACGATTGTTCAATGGTACTTTACTAGCGAGGGATTCAAGACCTTTATAATCACACGCGATAGCACTCAACCAATTGTTTTATCCTACGATGCAATGGCTATGGAAGACTTAGAAAAGTGGGCAAAAGCTTATTTACGGCTTTACAATCGGCGAAATAGTCAAAAAAAACAAAGTCACTGGTGGCAGATTCAACTCCAAAGTCGTCTTCAAAAACTAGCTGAGATTTTGCGTGTTGATGACATTCTAACCAAATTGCCCCAGAACTGCGATGAATTGATTTTGGTACCTCATCAGGCTTTGCATCTGTTTCCACTTCATGCCTTACCTGTAAGGGAACAATCTTACCTGCTAGATTGCTTTTCCAAAGGCATACGTTACGCTCCCAGTTGTCAGTTGCTGCAATTAGCTCAGATGCGACAACG
Organism: uncultured Rivularia sp.; assembly: GCA_964395005.1. Taxonomy (GTDB): domain Bacteria; phylum Cyanobacteriota; class Cyanobacteriia; order Cyanobacteriales; family Nostocaceae; genus Rivularia. Next base: position 58,424 of record CAYMZW010000001.1, on the reverse strand, counting down.
CCCCAATTTGACTCGTCTTTTTGCAGTGCAAGATCCGACAAACGACCTTAGCTATACAAATGTGGAGATGACTGTCATTAAACGTTATTTTGAAATGGCTGATGTTTTGAAGCAAGCAGCAGCAACTAAAGCAACATTTCAGCAAAGTTCTCTTAAAGAATCTCACTGTATTCATTTTTCTTGTCACGGCTATTTTGATTTAGAAAATCCACTGGAGTCTGCGCTTAAACTGGCAGATGCACCACTAACGTTGGGGGAAATTCTTCAGCTAAATTTAGAGCAATGTCGCCTTGTGACGCTCTCTGCTTGCGAAACGGGGTTTATAGATTTTACTAGTCTTAGCGATGAGTACATTGGTTTACCTAATGGCTTTTTGTATGCAGGTAGTCCCAGTGTTGTAAGCAGCTTGTGGAATGTAAACGATCTATCAACAGCGTTTTTAATGATTCGGTTCTATCAAAATTTGCATGAGGGTTTATCTGTAGCCATTTCTTTGAATCAAGCTCAAATTTGGCTGAGGAATGTGACTAAAATACAGTTAGAGGAATGGATCGCAAAACATCAATTAAAGTTAGATTTGACACTAAGGATGCGGCTGCGCCGTTTGGATTTTGAACCGTTTAAATCACCTTTTTATTGGGCAGCATTTTTTGCAATCGGTCAGCGATAATCAATTATCGATAATATACAGCTAAGATTATCGGTAAAATCTACCCAAATTATGAACGAAATAACCCAGAATTTGGGACTGCTTAGTCCTAGTATTACTCTTTATGCTTTTCATCTGCGAAACAGCATCAACCAAGGACTAAAGCCGACTGTTGCAGAAGCATCGCAGTTATGGGAACAGTTAATAGATTTGGGAAATAAGCTCAATATCCCAGAACTACAAAATCTGCAACAACAACTGATTTGTTACCAAGACAATCAATATTTTCCACAAGCAGAAGATAGTCGTAGCATTGAATACTTTAAGTTACTGCCTAATCAAAAAGAAAGTTTAAACTTTCAGTTAATTTCTCCAATCAACGAGTTAAAACTTCAGGGTTTACTTTGTCCTTTTAGGTTACATGATACTTATGCAATCGATTTAACTTTGTCTTTTAAAGGTAACTTGACTCTAGCTCAATTAAGTAATTTCAATCCCGAAAATCTACTGCTACCTCCACAAATACAGCCTTCCCTGGGAGAAACATTATTACTTTTTGGTAAACCAATAGAAACTCAAGAAAATTACCAATCCTTAGCTGATGCTTGTGTTGCAAAAATTATTTTAGAAAGAAATTCAATCGAGTTTGTAAGTGAAGGTTATCTGCTAGGAAATCCAATTTTTGAATATGAAAGTACCCATACTGACCCTACTCAAAAATTGCATATTTTAGTTTGGCTTAAATGCCAAGATATGAATCCAGACCATATGGATAAAGTCGCAGAGATTATACTATATCTGCTGTGGTTTCGTCATAAAATTCAGTACGTTTATCATCAATCCCGATGGTGCGATGCAAGAGCAAAACAACTCTACGGTAAATTGGAACAGTACAGACAACGTTTTAGTAAAATTTCTCAAGGTGCAAATCAACAATCGCTGTTAAGTCAGTTGCTAGGAGAACTCCGAGAAACCGAATTAGAGTATGTTCGCTACCTGGGGGAATTAGCAGATCACGAAAATACTATAAGTATCAACGAACAAAACTATAGTACTAAACTGAAAAAACTGGAATTGCTACCAGAAACAAACTTGAATTTATGGCAACAGTTTTTAGATTATGTACGTAATAAATTGCAAAAACAAATTCAAATAGACCTACGCTCTTTAAAACCTGGACGGGAACGCTTAGAACACCTCAAGGCTACAGTCGGGGAAGCAATCGTTAATCAAAGAGTTGAAAGCCGAAATACTTATCACAAAGAAATTGAAAGCGAAGATTACACATCTGGTATTACCTCTGAAATATACAGTAAATTACGTAATTCCTTGTTAGATTGCGAGCAATTTGATAGCGTTAAGAGGTTGCGAAATTTCTTTAGAGTAAATGCTTTGCTCACACCTTGGCGAAATCATTGGCAAGCTGGTAGCCCTTCTGAACTTGTGGACGATGCCATTGGTTATTTAAAAAATAAATATCGTAGCGATACAAACGAAAATGCATTAGTTATTTTAGTGCGTTTACTCGCAGAATCAATAGATACAGGAGATAGTCGTCATCAAACTTTACTGGACATAGCACAGGAATTGAGTGGAGTACTTGCTCGTAATGTCACATAAAAGTTTAGAATCCGATTTTAAAGAAAATACGGTATTAAGCATTTGTATGGTTACGTGATAGAACGAATACAAGTAACCGATAAAAACGATAAGTTAATATTTTGGCTTTGTAAAGTACGCCTACAAGGGGAAAACAAGCATTTCGCTAACTTTTTCTCTAAATTTGACTTATGAGCAGCAAAATGAGTCCGAAGAGTTGAAAATGCTGTCATAATATGTCTACATAAATATGTAAAAAATTAACTTGACTCAGAAATGAGCCACTAATAACCTTGGAATTGATACAAAATTTTTGGTATGTATAATCACATTTAGCATTGATGAAGAACTGAGTTTATCCAATATGGGGGAAATTTCTCAGGATTTAGAGAAAAACGAAAGAGATGCATTAAAGATATCCCAGCGATTCGCTGGAACAGTTCAATTTTAAGGAGATTGCCTTGAGTGTGACTGGTTTATCACCATGTTTGTGTCAGGAATGTATACAAGTTCTTTTAGAATGTGATGAATTTTACAATATTAAATATCTACGTAGTTTCTGTGAACTAGTCACACCTCTTGATAAGCTTGTAGCATCTCATCTTGTAGAAGCTGGAACTCAAAAGTTCCTAGTAATATTAAATTTGAAAGTTTTATTAAAAATTAAACATAAAGAATATGGCTGTATATTGCCCTTATTTCTTCAAATATTACGAGATAATTATAATAAGCAAGAAGAACGTTGGGATAAAATTGATACTTTACGTGCAAAAGTTATACAAGAAATAGAGAATCAAGTTAAAGAATGCCAGCCAAAAACTACTTTGTCTCAACAGAATCTTTTTGAATCAATTATGGGAATTGATTTTAAAGAACAAGAAAATGCTGTAAGACAGGCTCTTGATTGTCAGAAATCACGAAAAATAGGCGCATTTTTAGTTCATGGTTATGACAAAAGATACGGGCAGAAAATATTTATGACTCGACTACTTTGGAAATTAGCAGAATTAAAAAATTGTCGGCGAATTTCCATTAGTTTATATGGGATGCGTGAAGTGAGACAATTATGGGATAAAACTGGTTCATATTTTTCTGAACCACATCAGATTTCTGAAATGTCGCAAAAGCAAATTATGTATAAAATTTCTGAATGCCTACAAACTCAGAATTTACTTTTTATTTTTTCTGAAGCCGAATATGCTTACAAAAGCTTTATGCAAAATTTCATTAATGAGTTTTGGCAGCAAATTGCAGCTATAAATCACCAAGAAAATTACTTGCTAATGTTCTTAATTGATAACAAAGGGAAAGTTTGTGTTAAGGCAAAAAATTATTTATCTTGGCACTTTAATGATTATGAATATCCCAGATTTCCCCTGCACTTAGATCCTGCTTCTAAATTTTCAGAGCAACTATTGGCTGAATGGTTAGATAATGCTATTAAAGAAAAAATTGTACCTAGAAATATACTTTCTGGGATATTAATGAGGGAGTCTGAAGGAGGTGTCCCAGAGCTTGTTTATAAAAGAATTTGTGATTATTGTAATATTAATTGGGACGAATTTTCACAATGCTTGATCCAGTAATACCTCGCATTTACACGGGTGAAAACCAGCCATCAAACCAGGAACGGGAACTTAATGGACGTGAACCCTACATACCTTCGCCGGAGTTAGTTGAAGCAGTAAATTTGGCAATTTTTTTACAAAAACGTCCTTTATTGCTCAAGGGAGAACCTGGTTGTGGTAAAACTCGCTTGGCTCGTGCTGTGGCTGATGAGCTAGGTTTACCTTATGAGTCTTGGTATATTCAGTCTACTACGAAAGCAAGAGATGGTTTTTACAGTTACGATGCTATTGCTCGTCTTCAAGATGCCCAATTAGCAAATATTGATGAGCAGAAACGTTCAAAAGTTAATGACCCAAAAATTTATATCAAGCTTGGTCCGTTAGGTCGTGCGTTCGAGAACTCGCTCGAAAATTCGCAACGTACTGTGGTTCTCATTGATGAAATTGATAAAGCCGATATTGACTTTCCCAATGACTTGCTTCAAGCCTTAGATGAAGGACGTTTTTTAATTCAAGAAACGGGACAAGAAATCAAAGCCAACCCAAAGCAACTTCCAATTATATTTATTACTAGCAATGATGAAAAAGATTTACCCGATGCTTTCCTACGTCGTTGCTTATTCCACTATATTAAATTTCCTGAAGAATCTAAATTAATCGACATTATTAATGCCTATTTTCCCGAATCACAACCAGCAGTTATAGGAGCAGCAGTTAGAAGGTTTCAATTACTGCGAAAGCAGATGGAAAAAGATATCGGTAAAACTGGTAAAAAAGTGAGTACCAGTGAGTTAATTGACTGGTTTACAATCTTGCGAAAATATCCCGAAGACGAGGCTTTGAAGAAACTTGAAGGAGAACTTCCTTTTGCTGGAATATTGTTAAAGTATTGGAAGGATTATCGGGACTACTTGCTTCCACCAGGAGAAGAAAAAAATGAATCCCGTTGAAATTCCGATACTTAATGTTTTGTTAATTTTATTTAATAAATTACGGTCATACGGTTTTCCCTTGGGTGTTGAAGATTATATGCTGGCATTACAGGCGCTGCAAGGTGGATTTGGTATGGGCGATCGCCAAACTTTAGAACGCTTGTGTTGCACATTATGGACTAAATCTGAGCAAGAAGCCCGTGTGCTAAATCGACTTTTTGATGAAGTGTTAACCCAACCCAAAACTCATATAAATCAATCTTCCACTAAGGAAGCAGTAAAACTTTCTGAAGAAACATCCAAAAAAACCGCAACTTCTCCACCTGTTGTCAATTCATCAACAAAATCACAAGAAACTGTAGATTCTTCCACTTCAACACCAGTTTCCGAAGAACTCAATTCACTACCACCAGTTGAAAATCAACCCACCGAACCTTCAACACCAGCTTCTGAAACAAATCCACCTACTGAGGTAGTGCAGGAAATTGAACCGGAACAGGTAATTCAAGCTGTTCGTAGTAATCAACCTAACAACTTTGAAATCAGCTACTACCCTACAGATTTATCAGCACAATACTTACCAGTAACCAGCAGAGAGATAAAGCAAGGTTGGCGTTTTCTACGTCGTCGCGTGCGCGAAGGTACGTTGAAAGATTTGGATATCACAGCTACAGTCGAAAAAATTTGTCGCTATGGTGTTTTACCTGAACCAGCGATGATATCACGTATGACCAATCAAGTTAAACTGCTATTACTGGTCGATCAAGGCGGTTCAATGGTTCCTTTTCATCATCTTTCTCGCGAATTAATAGATAAAGCGAAACGGGGTGGGAACATTAAACAAGTCAGTGTTTACTATTTCCAGAATTATCCCGAAAAATATCTTTATAGTGACTCAACTCGGCTAAAAGCTCAATTAATTTCCAACTTTTTAGAATCAATTGATAAAAAAACATCAGTACTAGTTGTTAGTGATGCTGGTGCTGCACGAGGTAACTATAATCCAGTACGAGTTAAGGATACACACGAATTTCTTAAACAGCTACAGCAATCAGTTAATTATTATGCTTGGCTCAATCCCATGCCTAACGATAGTTGGGAGTATACTACTGCTGGTGAAATTGCTCGTTTTGTACCAATGTTTGAAATGAGTCGTGAGGGATTTAGTGCAGCGATTAATACTTTACGCGGTCGCTATATTTACTGGGAGCATCCCTATCAGTGGATGAAGTGATAGTTAAATATGAGTGAAACAAATGTAACAAATTCGGACATAGCTATAGAGCGAGTTGTAGGATTTGCCCAAAAATTTAATCGGGCACATTTAGACTTAGCTTGTCATGCTGCATTTCCTCAGACACTCACACCAGACTTACTTTATCAAATTTGGCTGCGCTTTGTACCCCAAGCTCCGTGGACAGCAGTTGCTCGCATAATTCTGTCTCGTTTGTGTCGTGAAGTTGGTTATGAGCTTTACGAGATGGACATTGATGTGCGAAATTTATTGCTAACAGAACTTAAGGAAGATAAGCGTTTTGGTGAGCAGCGATTAAATGAATTAGCTGAGTTTTATAATAATTATTTAAAACAGCAGTTTGGTAGCGAAGAAAGAGAAGAAGAAGATTTAACTCAGCCTCAATATTGGATAGCACTTGCTTCTACTAGTTCAAAACAAAAGTTGAGTCAAAAAATAGCAAAAGCTATAGAGTTAAGGTTGAAGCAAGAAAATTGGAAAGAACTGTTCCGTTTAGCATCGTCTATAGAAGCAGTTCCACAAGCATTGGTGAAATTTGAAGCACCATTAATTAACTATGCTCGTGGAATGTTGAATTTTACTACTGGGGATTTAGAAGGTGCAGCAGAAGAATTTAGCAAACTGCAAAGACGGGAACGTCAGGTTGATATTGCTGGAGTGAATTTGTCGATTCCTGATGAAGTTCCTTTAGTTAAAGTAAAATTAGCTTTTTTGCAAAGATTGTTGCAAATTATTTCTGAGAATAGTGGTGATCCACAAGCAGTTTATCCATTTTTAGCAGAAAATGTAGAAAAACTGAATGAAGATTTAGCAGAAGTATTGCGGCTTTGGGCAACAAAAATATTAGCCCAAGTACAGCCAGATGAAGCACGATTACTGGCTACAATCATCATCAATTTTAGCATTTTGATTAGCCAGTTTCCTTTGGGTTCTAGAGCTAGCAATATAGAAATTGCCATTACTGGTTATCAAATTGTGCTAAGTGTCTTTACCCGTGAAGCATTTCCTGTAGATTGGGCAAGAACGCAAAATAATCTGGGGACTGCTTACCGTGATCGAATAATGGGAGACAAGGTAGAAAATCTTGAACGTGCGATCGCAGCATTTCAAGCTGCACTGTCCGTCAGCCTTCGCAGTAGCTTTCCTGTAGATTGGGCAAGAACGCAAAATAATCTAGGAACTGCTTACTTTAACAAAATACAAGGAGATAAAGCCAACAATATTGAAAGAGCGATCACCTCTTACCAAAATGCTTTGAGTGTCATAACTCGCAATGATTTCCCCAAAGATTGGGCATTCACACAAAATAATTTGGGACGTGCTTACAGTGACAGAATCAAAGGTGATAAAGCAGAGAATATTGAACAAGCTATCGCCTCTTATCAAAATGCTTTGAGTGTCACAACTCGTAATGACTTCCCCCAAGATTGGGCACAGACACAAATCAATTTAGGCACTGCTTACCGCGAGAGAATCAAAGGAGATAAAGCAGAAAATATTGAACAAGCCATCGCTTTCTTGCAACAAGCATTGCAAGTTATAACCTTCCAAGCTTTTCCCTATGATTGGGCACAGACACAAATCAATTTAGGCACTGCTTACCGCGAGAGAATCAAAGGAGATAAAGCAGAAAATATTGAACAAGCCATCGCTTTCTTGCAACAAGCATTGCAAGTTATAACCTTCCAAGCTTTCCCCTATGATTGGGCAGATACGCAAATTAATTTAGGCACTGCTTACCACGACAGAATAAAAGGTGATAAAGCCGATAATATTGAACAAGCTATCATAGCCTACCAACAAGCATTGCAAGTTACAACCCGCCAAGCTTTCCCCTATGAATGGGCAGATACGCAAATTAATTTAGGCACTGCTTACCACGACAGAATAAAAGGTGATAAAGCCGATAATATTGAACAAGCTATCATAGTCTACCAACAAGCTTTGGAAGTTACAACCCGCCAAGCTTTCCCCCAAGACAATGCGGAAACTTTATTTAAACTGGGGTTAATTTACCAAAACGCGCAACGTTTCAACGAAGCTTACACTACCTTTGAACAAACGATTGAAACTGTAGAATCTTTACGTAGTGAAATCATTTCTGGTGATGAAACCAAACGTAAGCAAGCAGAAAAATGGAATAAAGTTTATTCCTGCATGGTAAAAGTTTGTCTGGAATTAAAAGAATACACCCAAGCCATAGAATATATTGAACGTAGCAAAACTCGCAATTTAGTTGAGCTTATTCTCGAACGCGATCGCAAAACAATTTTTCCACCAGAAGTTGTAGTTCAATCAGAAAAGCTGCAAGATGAAATCACCACAGTACAATATCAAATCCAAAATGGTAAAGCTGAAGATCCACAAGTCTTAGCACAACATCTTCAACAGTTACGACAGCAGCAGAATGAATTGCAAAACCAATATTTACCCATTGGTTCAGGTTTCAAATTTGAATCTTTCCAGGCTATTTTCGATAAACGTACAGCAATTATTGAATGGTATATTCTCGACGATGAAATTTTGGCTTTTATTATTAAATCTGTAGGAGAAATTACTGTTTGGCAATCTCAACCAGAAGACTTAAAAGCCTTTATTGATTGGGAAAATCAATACTTGGCTGATTACCACAACCAAAAAGACAAATGGCAAAATCAGCTAGAAGAACATTTGCAAAAGTTAGCAGAAATTCTGCACATTGAAGAAATATTAGCCCAAATACCCAAAGATTTTAATAGATTAATCCTCATTCCCCATCGCTTCTTGCACCTGCTTCCACTCCATGCTTTACCTATATGGGAATCATACTTAATTGACTTATTCCCCAACGGTATAAGTTATGCACCTAGTTGTCAATTACTACAATTAGTTCAAACTAGGCAACGTCCCAAATTTAGTAATTTTTTTGCTATCCAAAATCCTAACCAAGACTTGTATTGGAGCGATATGGAAGTAACAAGTATTGCAAATAACTTTCCCCATGTAAATGTTTTAATGGGAAAAACTGCAATAAAAGAAAATATTACCAACGAGCTACTCCAGTCTGCCCACTGTATACATTTTTCTGGTCACAGTTACTTTAATTTTCACTCTCCTTTAAAGTCGGCTTTAATCTTGGCTAATGCCAATATTTCCGAAACTATTGACCAAAGCGAATGCCTTACTATAGCAGAAATCTTTAATCTCAACTTAAGTGAATGTCGCTTAGTTACTCTCCCAACAACTGAAACAGCTGTAACAAACTTCACAAGTGTTAGTGATGAGTATATAGGCTTTCCTAGTGCTTTTATTGTTGCAGGTGCTACTAGCGTCGTAGGCAGTTTTTGGTCTCCCAGCGATTTATCAACTGCTTTATTGATGATTAAATTTTATCATAATTTATATATAGGTAATACAATCGCAGTTGCACTAAATCAAGCCCAAATATGGCTTCGAGAAGTTACAAAACTGCAACTACAAGAGTGGATTTTAACAATGAAAATGAATCCTACCTTAAAAGTTAGTTTACGTCGTGGCTTTCACCGTTTATCAGATGATGCAAAGCCATTTCGGGAACCTTTTTATTGGGCAGCATTCTCTGTTATTGGTGCTTAGGAGTCACAAATGTCACCTTACGAAGAAAATATTTTAACTTTTGTATACATATTACAAAATCAACCTGAGTTATTAACAGCAGAAGACTGTGCTGATTTACGAAAATTGCTAGCAACTCTTCCAGACGATGTTGAAGAAATATCAAATGCGATCGCGCTTTGGTACGAAACTCATCCGAAAATTTTAGATGCTATCCTCAATGTACCAGTTGAGGATTTAGACAGTGTACGAGCTGCTGATGGTCGTAGTACAGCCATCACGGGTGCAGAAAGTAAGGAAATGGTTGAAAACTCGGTAACAGAAAGTACTAAGTCAAGCCAGCCAGATTCTTCATCTGAAACGAAAAAGGAATGAAATTCAACTAATAAATTTTTAAGGTTTTGGGGTAGTGTGGAAAAATGTTATGGCTAGATTTTGGCTTTGTTGCACGAATATCTCAAAACCTTGTGTAGTAAGAATCGTCAATTAAATATTCTTATTGACAATTCCTTTTGTGACAAGCCTTTCAGCCCAAAGTCGGATTAATTATGCAACAAAGCCAGCTTAACTACTTACTATCTTGAGTGTTCTTAATTATTCTTACTCGTTGCTATCCTCTAAGATTTATAGCCCAACCCCACAAAAAGCAGCCCAATAAAAGGGAGACTCAAATGGTCGAGAATCATTGGGTATATTATGAAACCGACGGCGTAATTGATGCCTCAGCGTTGAATCAAAATTTAATTTATGTTCCCCAATCCAATCCTCCAACTGTGTTTTAGTTGAATTCCGCAACCATTTTTGAGCTTGACTTAAACTAACTGCAACTGAAAAATCTTCACCATGAATTATAGCTGTTTGCAAATTTTGCAAGAATTTAATCATTAGAAATGCAGTGGATAAATCATTGACTGTCCACAAGCTACTTACCACACTACTGCTACCTGCATATAGGAACCCACTAGGTAAACTGATGTATTCATCACTAGCATTTGTAAAGTCCACTAAACCTGTTTCACAAGCAGAGAGGACAACAAGACGACAATTATCTAGCTGAAAGTCTTGATCAAATAAGTTCTCCAAAGTAAGACATTTGTTTAAATATAAATCATTATTTTCATCCTTACTCTCTGCTAGCAATAAACAAGAATCTTGGGGAGAGTTAACGTTAAATGAACCATGACAAGAGAAATGTAGATAATTTGCTTCTTTTAGCTTTGACATTTCTCGAAGTAGTGCATTTTTGCTAGCTTGATTGTCGGATAATACTTGATGGGAGGAGAAAAGATTTAAAATGTTATCTACTTCTAATTTGGTGTAAGCAAGGTCATTTGTAGGGTTTTTAATGGCAAAGATAGATTCAAAATTCGGACGTTCTCGCTTTTGTACTTGTTGTAAAAGTTGACAACTGGGTGCATAGCTGATGCCACCTGTAAATAAATCTAGAAGACAATGGGAATCTTGATGATTTTCGCCTACTGGAAGTGCATGAAAAGGAAGCAAGTGTAGGAAGCGATGGGGAATTAGAATCAGTTGATTGCAGTCTTTTGGTATCAGGGTTAATATTTCATCAATGTGGAGAATGGAAGCTAATGTTTTGAGTTCCTCCTCTAAACTATCCTTCCATTTGTCTTTTTGATTGTTGTAGTCCTGCAAATATTTATCTAGCCAATTTATCAAAGCTTCTTGTTCTTCTGGTTGAGATTGCCAAACAGTTATCTCTCCTTTTGATGTGACAATAAACGCCAGAATTTTATTGTTGAGAAGATACCACTCGATAATGGCTGTACGCTTATCTAAAGTAGCCTTGAAAGAGTCAAATTTGAAATCAGAACCAACACTTAAGTAGCGGTTTTGCAATTCATTACGCTGCTGTCGCAATTGATTGAGATGTTGTGCTAGAACTTGGGGATTTTCAGCTTTACCATTTTGGATTCGATATTGTCCTGTGGCAATTTCATTCCTGTATTTTTCTAGTTGAGTGACTACTTCTGGGGGGAAAATGGTTTTAGAGTCACGTTCAATTTTAATATTCTCGCCTTGATTTCCCTTTGTTCTATCCTTGTAAGCTGCACCTAAATTACTTTGCGTCATCGCCCATTGTTGGGGAAAAGCTTGGTGAGTGTATACTTCCAAAGCTGCGTGGTAGGCTTTTATGGCATTTTCAACATTTTCAGCTGGATCTCCTTTTATTCTTCTAGACCAATAAGCACCGCCTAAACTAATTTGTGTCATAGCCCAATATTCGGGAAAAGCTTCACGGGTTCTCACTTGCAAAGCAGCTTTATAGGCTTCTATGGCATTTTCAATATAGTGAGCTTCACGTGGCTTTACTTCGTTGATTCTAGCGTAAGCATTGCCCAAATTATGCTGCGTCATGGCCCAATTGAAGGGGAGGGCTTCACGGGTGTGAGCTACTTGTAAAGCAGCATGGAAGGTGGCTATAGCATTTTCTAGATTTTCAGCTTTATCTCCTTTTATTCTGTCAGTGTAAGCAAGCCCCAAATTATTTTGCGTCTTCGCCCACTTTTGGGGATCGGCTTCGGGGGTATAGACTTCTAAAGCAGCTTGGAAGGCTTTTATCGCATTTTCAATATTTTCAGCTTTATCTCCATTTATTCTGCGCCAGTAAGCACCGCCTAAATTCACTTGCGTACTTGCCCAGTCTTGGGGGTAAGCTTCGCGAGAATGGATTTGTAAAGCAGCACGCAAGGCTTTTATCGCATTTTCAATATTGTCAGCTTTATCTTCCTTTATTCTTTCAGTGTAAGCACCGCCTAAATTCTGTTGCGTCGTTGCCCAGTCTTGGGGGTAAGCTTCGCGGGTATGGATTTCCAAAGCAGCTTTATAGGCTTTTATCGCATTTTCAATATTGTCAGCTTTATCTTCCTTTATCCTTTCAGTATAAGCAAATCCCAAATTATTTTGCGTCCCAGCCCAATCTTGGGGGAAAGCTTCTCGGGTACTCACTTGCAATGATGCTTGTAAGGTTTCTATAGCCTTTTCAATATTTTCAGCTTTATCTCCCTTTATTCTATGAATGTAAGCCAATCCCAAACTATTTTGTGTATTTGCCCAGTCTTGAGGGAAAGCTTCGCGGGTTCTCACTTGCAATACAGCTTTATAGGCTTTTATAGCCTTTTCAATATTGTCAGCTTTATCTTCCTTTATTCTATTAATATAGGCATTGCCCAAGTTATGTTGTGTACTTGCCCAGTCGTGAGGGAAAGCTTCGCGGGTTCTCACTTGCAATGATGCTTGTAAGGTTTCTATAGCCTTTTCAATATTTTCAGCTTTATCTTCCTTTACTCTATTAATATAGGCATTGCCTAAGTTATCTTGCGTCCTAGCCCATTCTTGAGGGAAATCTTGACGGGTAAATACTTGCAATGCAGCGTTGCAGCAAGAAATAGCCTTTTCAATATTATCAGCTTTATCTTCCTTTACTCTTTCAGTGTAAGCACCGCCTAAATTCATTTGTGTCTGTGCCCAATTTTGAGTGAAGGCTTGACGGGTAAATACTTGTAATGCAGCGTGCCAGCAAGAAATAGCCTTTTCAATATTATCGGCTTTATCTTCTTTTATTCTATAAAAGTAAGCAAGACCTAAATTATTTTGTGTATTTGCCCATTGTTGTGGAAAAGCTTGACTGGTAAATACTTGTAATGCAGCGTTGCAGTAAAAAATAGCATTTTCAATATTGTCCGTTTTATCTCCCTTTATTATTTGAGTGTAAGCACCGCCTAAATTCATTTGCGTCTGTGCCCAGTATTGGGGGAAAGCTTGGCGGGTAAATACTTGTAATGCAGCGTTGCAGTAAGAAATAGCATTTTCAACATTGTCAGCTTTATCTCCTTTTATTTGATTAATGTAAGTAACCCCTAAATTCATTTGTGTCAGTGCCCAGTATTGGGGAAAAGCCTTGCGGGTGAAGACTTTCAATGCAGCATTATGGTAAGAAATAGCATTTTCAATATTGTTCGTTTTATCTCCTTTTATTCTTTCAGTGTAAGCAAGGCCCAAATGATCTTGTGTACTTGCCCACAATTCCGGTAAAGCTTGACGTGTAAATACTTTTAGAACTGTTTTATAACTGGCGATCGCAATTTCAACATTGTTAGCTTTATCACCATTAGGAAATTGTTGAATAAAATTACCAAATACGGAAATAGCTGTGGCGATATGTATTGCGTCATCAGCCTCCACTTCTCCCAGTGTTTTTGTCCCCCAACGGCGCAGTATTTCTGCTAACACCTCGTCGAGTTTGTCTATATTATTTACTAGTAACGGATAAACTACCTGAGCATTAGCTCTACTTTCTTTTATTGCCTGTAGTACCTGTTGTAAAAATCTGATATATGCGTCTGAGTTCTTTGTTTTCCCTTGTGTTTGAGGGAATTGGTGTATTTTCAGAGCTTGTGATATTCGTTCACTCAAATTCCTCAACCTATTTGCCCAATTGGCAGATTTTTCACTTCTTCTTTGTGAAAATACCTGTATTACGGTTTCCATTACTTGCAATAAACCAGCATCTACTAATTCTTGGTTTGCGTCTAAAATCTCTGCTTCTTCACCATTAGGGCAATTTAACAGGCTGTGAATGAGGTTAAGGTAGGCTTGCTGACGCTGTTGGTTCATGGATAAAAGTCAGTATTAACTAAATATATATGTTATGAAAATATTCAAAAGTACTACCAATTTTTACGGAAAATACTTACAAAACTTGATGACTTTTATAAGCAGTTATGCGGCGCAAAATAATATTTTAGATAAAACTTTCATGTATAATTTGACGTATTTATCAAGTATTTAGACTGAGATATGGCTGGTATCCCCCCGCAACTGCTCAACCGATTGCGTAACGTTTTGTTAGAATGCGAACAATTCGAGAGCGATCGCAACCTCAAGACAATTTTCACTAACGAGTCACTTCGTCCTTGGCGCTCTAGTTTACCTCAAGCTGATAGCCTTAACAGTAGAGTAGATTATTTGATTGGTTTCCTGGTTAATAAGCATCGTGGCGATACCAAAGAAAATGCGCTTGTCCTGTTTGTACGCTTATTAAGCGAGCTGATAGATGAAGCAGATGAGCGTCACCAACAGTTGAAAGATTTAGCTGCGAAACTCGAAGATGTTCTTGGAAATAAAACAACTACTGATAGTACTCGGGGTAACGCATCATCAGAAAATAACCAAACACCAGAAAACCACCCAATAAAAAATCGCTGGGCATTTTTGGTTGGTGTTAATACTTACAATGACCCTAATTTTGGGCGTTTAAATTTCTGTGTAAGTGATGTACTAGCATTAGAAGAAAGACTTAAAGCCCTAAATTATACAGTTGTTTGTTTGCACGACCAACTAGGACACGGAAATTGCCGCTTCCCAAGCCGAGATAATATTGAAGCAGAATTGATTCGACTTTGCAAAATGGTGGAACCTAATGATTTATTACTGGTGCATTTTGCTTGTCATGGCAAGCTTTTTAACGGAAAGCCTTTACTAATAGTAAATAATACTCGTTCCCAAACTTTGGAAAAAACTGGGCTACCTCTAGAGGAAGTAAAGCAGCATATGCGTTCTAGTCAAGCAAGGCGATTGGTATTGACTTTGGACGCTTGCCACATGGGAGTAGAAACTGGTAGGGACATTAACGATGACCCACAGTTTATTCATAATGCTTATGACTTAGCTGAAGGTTTTGCTCTAATCGCAGCAAGCACAGCACAACAGAAAGCTCAAGAGTCAAAAGACAAAAAGTTTGGGGTATTTACTTATTATTTATTAGAAGCACTCAACAGGAAAGCAGATAGGGGTAGCAAGCAATTTGTGACTGTAGATGATATTAAAACTTATGTATTCGATTGTCTCAAGCGTTGGAGTGTGGAAAATGGTGGCATTATTCAAGAGCCGACTGCTTCCATTGAGGGATTCGGGGACATAATATTAGCGGATTATCGTAACAGCTAAGAATAAATACGGGTAGCGTATAAAACTCGAAAAAATCATTAATTTCTTATATAAAATAACCAATAGGGCTATATTATCTTCAAAATTACGAAGTATTGAAAAATCAAAAGATTAAGGAGAATTGGCATGAAGCGCAGTCAAAAGACCATGATTAGCTTATTCATGCTTACTTTAGGTTTAGTCTTAACAGCTTCACCAGCCCAAGCTGAAGCTAAAGTAACTTTAAATCCCTCCAGCTTAACGGTAGTGGGAACACAATGCCCAGCTTTTTTTAAATGCCCACCTGTTAAACGAAACTTACTTGTAAAGACAAATGAGGTGATTACAGATTTACAGGTAATCACTCTTGATTTAAATCGCGCAGATTCGACTACTATTGTTCCAACTAGCGCTATCCGTCTTACTTTACCGAATAAATCAGTCCAACCAAAGCAACCTTTAACTTTCCCTGTAGAATTTGACTTTAACAAAATTCGCAGTGGAGAGTATAGCGGACAATTACTTGTTGTTTATGACAATGGTGAGTTATCTGTTCCAGTTATAGTGCGACTTAAAGACCACTGGTTTTTTCCTTTGCTCGTGCTTTTATTGGGTGTTGGGCTGGGAATTGGAGTTTCAGCATATCGTAATGATGGTATGCCTCGTGACGAAATTATTGTACAAGTTGGTCGCATTCGCACTCAAATGCAAGCCGATCCTGAATTGGCACAATCATTCCAAGGAAAAATTGCAAGACATTTAATAGATGTAGAAACCACTTTGACTAACAAGCGTTGGGATGAAGCACAAAAAGCAGTAGCCCAAGCACAAGCAGTTTGGGATAAATGGCGAAAAGAAAGGGAAGATTGGTTAGCTCTGGTAAATTATTTATCTGAGTTATTTAATAGTCTCGAATCTTTAAATAGTAATGCACCCTACGTGCAAGAAGTACGTAGCCAATTGGAAAACGCAAAAAGACAAGCAGCAGATAAAGAAGCGACCCAAAAGTTTCGCGAAGATTTAGATCGCTTACGAAAGCAAATAGCTTGGTACAAACAAAGTCAAGCTAAACTCGAACAGTTCAATATTCTTAGAAATGAGTTGACTCAATTGATACCGGATAAAGATGAATCTCTAAGACGTATATCACAAGGTTTGCAGAACGACTTAGACCGGCTTTCTCCAACAGATAAGAAATTTACCGACGATTGGCATCAAAAAGTTAACAATGCAATTAACGAATTAGATAAAGAAATTAAACAAGAATCAATTAGTGAAACTAAAGATACTCAAATTACAGCCAGGGATGCCAACTACACTACACCACCTAACCTTCCTAGCCCTGTACCTGAAGTAATTTCTGCACAACCAAGCCCAAAACAAGCTGCCCGAAATATATATTGGTTTAACTGGTTGAGTTACGCGATCGCAGTAGCGCTTCTTGCAGGAGCAGGATTTGGACAACTTTATGCCAATCAACCCATTTTTGGTGCTAATGGCCCGAGTGATTATTTTAGCTTACTAGCTTGGGGTTTTGGTGCCGAAGCTACTCGTGATGCAATTGCTAAGGTTGTGCGTGATTGGAAATTGCCAGGATTGAAATAATCCTTAGTATTTAAGACTTTATCCTTTAAACAACAAAAATCAATAGAGGATTTAATATATAAGTATTTTTAGCAACTCCAGAATAGAGACGTTGCTGTTTTGCTGTATCGATTATCTATACTAAATCGATACATGATTGGTTGAAAAAATTTAACCCACTGAGTCATCAGCGGGCTTTTCCTTAAGAAGTTTTAATAGTTTCTGATGGGTTCCGCCTGAGAGCTTCGTTTTCCTCTCTCAGGCTGATAATTCTCCCAAGCATTGCTGGTACTGATTAATAATTTGCGAATGCTTCTCAAGAGTTTGTTGCATTTCCTGAACTTTTTGCTCTAAGCTAATTACATTAGTCGCTTGGGCTTCCTTTTCCGGTGCATTTAGATATTCGTTAACCATGTTTGAAATAACATCGGTAACAGTTAGTTTTCCCCTCCATGCTAGCTTTACGCTTCAAAGCTTCTTTTATTTCCTGTGTTGTTTCAACTGATATAAAGGTTCTTTTAGCCATATGCACCTTAATACTTTAGCTATGGATAATATTGTAACTCAAAGAATTACAATGCGTCGCTAATTTAGTAATAATATTTAACCCGCCTCATCATGTGACGCAGGCGGGCTTTCTTTGATAATTTGCAAAATGCGGTCGCGTTGTTGCCTGAGAGATTGATTCTCTTCTCTCAGGCTGCTGATTTTTTTGCCATTTCTTGTTGATGCTTTTCTAATAGCTCCAATCGTTGTCCTTGGAGAGAAAGCAACTCATAAACTTTATCAAGTTCTGGCTTTTCCGATTTTTGACTCTCTTGCCGTTGAACGAAATCAGCTACTATTTCGTTGAGTAACTGTGATGGCTTCAAACCTCTACTCTTGGCTATATTTTCTATTTCTTCTTTAATTTCGCTACTAGTGCGAAAGTTTATTTGTGTATCAAGCTTCATATTCTTCTATATCTTGCGTTGCAATGCTTCTACTGAATTATAATTCCTCATCTTACAAATAATATATTTTGCGTTACAAAGGTTGCTTATGCGACGCAAATGTATTACATTAAATTCATGAAAATAAAATCATTCACTTGGGACACTATTTACTTTCCTCATTGACTTACTTTGGTCCATTCAGCACCTTCTTTTTTTGCTTCTGCTACAGCACGCTCTAAAAGATAAGCAGCTAGATTTGATAATGGTCGTCCATCATAGGTCGCCCACTTTTCTAAATCCTCTGCAAGTCTATCGGGAAGTGTAACTTGGATACGTTTGCTCATACACTTAATCATACTTTTTCATATCAACGAAATACAAATTTACACCAATAAACACTCTTATTGAGTAAAAATGACATCAATATGTGTTATATTTTGATAGTAGAAATTTGTTCAATATAAAACCTTCCGTTTGAACGATTTTCTGCATCATTTACTTTCCCTTATTTTTTTGTGGATTTATTTCCCCACTTTCTTTGGCTTGCCTTATGGAAGTCTCTATCAAGAAAGCAGCAAGGTTAGCAGTTGGTCTTCCTTGAGAATCAGCCCACTGCTCTAGTTCTTCAAAAACTGAATCAGGCAAAGTTACAAAAACCCTTTTACTCACGGTGTTTTACATCAAGTCTCGTTTTCCCTCCCATAGTACAGTCAAGCTTCACTAATTGAGCCATTTACTACGATTGAGTAGCGGTGAGTTATAAATTAGTTACTAATAGTTAGCTTTTTTGGTAGAATAAGATTATCATACTAAAAACAAGCACCACAATTTTTTAATCTTGCAACGCTTGATACGACAGAAATAATTTAAAAGCCAAAACCCCCCGCCCAGACTACCAATCAGTTCGGAGGGTATGGTTTCCCAATTACATCAAAGGGATACTTTATATTATGCATAAGATAGCTTTAGACGACAATACCCAAAACGTCTACCCACCATTTGTATTCACCACAAACTTTGATTATTCTCAGTTTAAGAATCACGAGCTACAAAGCAAAGCTAAAACCACACTCAACCATTTTATTGGCTTTGTCCGCCAAACCTTCGATGGCTTATTAGAAAATGGACAAGCATTAAACTCAATCTATCAGGACTGCATTGCTCATTTCCCAAAAGGTAAGAAGGTATTTGACAATTGGCTAGCATCCGATGACTTCGGAGCATCCCGATACATTGCTAAAGCCGCAATAGAAATTTACAACTGGTTTACAAAGCTGCCAAAGCGGTTACAACGTTTAGTTCGCGCTAATGTCCAAAAATGGAGTGTATCAGCACTACGTCAACTAACCAAAGTCAGCCACGATTTGGTAAAGGAATTAGTGCGATCTGGTAAGAAGACGGCAGTACAAGTGAAGAAGTCCGGAGAGAGTGAGAGAGTGAGAGAGGGAGGGAAAGAGCAATCCCTCACTCCCACTTCGGGATCTCCCTCCCTCTTAAAACCCGGAACGCGAATCGTAGTTATAAAATGTGACAGAGGCTGGACTGCTTCCACAGGAATAATCATGTCCGAGTGGAACGGTGATTTCTGGGTGTTACTTGACCACACCGTTTCTCAAGGAATGGATGTAAAACAGCTATTCAAACCACACCAAATTCAACCAGAATGCTCAAAAACAGTTGTAAAGCCAGCTTCTCCAAAACAAATGTTCACCCCTGCCGAAGTTGAACAGAAAATCACTGAAGCTTTAGCACAACAAGAAAAAGAAAAAGCTGAAGAAGAATTGGGAAAATTTGTAGAAATTCGCGATGCAGCGCTCTTAGCAGCCAAAGAGGAAATAATTGCTGCTCAAAAACACGCTCAAAAAATGGCACAAGCTAAAGAAGAATTAATCGAGCAATTAATAGCTAAAGAAAACGAATTGCATTCCGTGCGGGGTTTAGTAGATAAGAATCAACAACTCCAGCAACGAATAAAAGACTTGGAAAAAGCCCTTGAAGATTCCAATAGAGATAGCTGGGGTAATACGCTTAACAAGCAAGCTGCGAAGGTGGTTAATAAGGAGTTAGAGAAAACCATCGAGCCATTAATGTCGGAAGTTGAGCGATTGAATAATGTACTTTCTCAAAGAGAGCAACAACTAACTCAGCTTCAAGATACGAGCAGAAAACAGCAGGAAGAATTACAGCAGAAGTCAAAATCTAATTCAGTGATTGCTGAGTTTGGCGAAATTGGAGAACACTTTGGCTGGAATGGTTGGAGTAGTAAAGGATATCGAACACAAAGTGGAACTTTGTACACGGGAATTCATGCTCTAACTGCTTTTATCTCGGATTTGAAAATATCTCATCCGAGCTATCAAGAACAAGAAATCCCTTTTTAAATTGAAAATAAATTCGATTCCTGTGAAACCTTGCCTTTAATTCCTAGTTAATGGCGTAAGAAAGGACATGACAAAAAAAAATTCATAAAGAAGTAATATGCAATTGTTAAAAGAGCCACAAACCAAAACTAAAAAAGTTCCTCGTTGGTTAGCAAAATTTGTGTTGCTACAAACCCAAAATAAACCCGATAATCGACAGATATTATTGGGAATCTTAGAACCCATGACACCGCAAGAATGGTGCTACTTTTGGATACCTATTATCCATCCAGGAGTTGAAGTTCCTTACGATGGAGAACGGAACCCCCACGGTTATATGAAAGCTTGCACGGCAACATTATCAGCATTAACTGGTTATAATCCAAAAACAGTTGAAGGTTGGTTCTATGGCAAGTCTTATCATTATTCGGTAGGTATATTATTGCGTTGTTTTCATTTGATATTTCAATTTTACTAAACCTACTACCACATATTAATTATTAATAATCACCTCTAGTAAATGAGAAATTAGGCAGGATTGGAAAGTAGCCTTTTCTTGCTTATACGTCAAAAAATACGGGCAAGATGCCCGCATTACAAAGTTAAATAAAAAAGATTGTACAAATAATTGCTTTCGCTTCTAGCAAATTTTGAATACATGGAAAAACTTGCTAGAAATGGTAGGAATTTTAGCGCACACGCTCTGGATAAACTCCGAAAGAATCAAAGAAATTGACCGCTTCTGTGGTTAATTCTCCTTGTGTTACAGCTCCAATAACATACATCCTTCCTTTAACTATAAATCCTTGATATTGCCCTGTTGTTCCGTCTGAATGTTGTACAAGTAGCTCTAAACCTGGGTATCCAGCAATTTCTAAATTAGTGCTTCTGAAGATTTTACCTGTACTAGTCATTTGTCCTCGCATAGAAGTTTGCAATAATTCACGAATTTTTTCAGCAGATAAATAAGGTGTTTCTACTGGTAAATCTGTGTGGGCAATAATATATATAGTTTGGGTTGTGTCACTCCATGACACTAATTTTCTTAGTTCATTCTGTCGTATAGAACCTGGCATCCGAATTTTAAAATCCTGGTTTGGTCCCCAGTAGGTGTCATTGAGTGCAATTAGGGTAGGTTGTTTTGTTGTTAGTTGGTTTCCATTTGCTGATACTAAAAATGTTGATTCAGATTGTTTTTTTTCGGTTTCAAGTACGTTTTTAGCTTCTGCTTTAGGAAGGCTGACTGAAGTGACTAACACTAAGCTTGTAAGTATTAAATTCCATGCTTTCATGACTATGTATTTCCTATTAAGAATGTTGAAGTATTATTTTTGAAGTGAGTTTTCTACTGTTTGAACCCCTTCATAAGTAGATACGAATTTATTTCCGTGCATTTACGCAGTTGGTAAAATATTTATTTTAATTTTATCGAATAATAATATGATGCTTTTTGATGATGCGTGACGGATAAAATAAAAAACAGCATGATTATTGTCGGATTCAAATCTGCTGCTATCAATAGTATTCATATAATTTGCAATATTTATTGAATACCTATCTGTATGGTAACGAAATTACTAAGAATAAATAATTCTTAGTCAATCCTCGTTATAAAAAATTAGTACTGACTAATTTTTTATTTTCTGTACCACTAAAGTCTTAGACATTATGTCATGGAGAGATTGTTTTTTTGTCGTGAAAAACATTGTGACCGAGCTAATGTTCCAAATAAAAATTAGGATAAATTTGCAACAATTTCTCAAACTTGCTCTTTTAAACGAGAGTTGATCGCCATTTAAGTCTGTAACAAAAATCCCCATTGCTTGTTTGCCAATAGTTGCCTGTCTGGGGGAAATTTCCATCAGCGTATAGTAATTTTAATGCAAGCGATTAAACAGGATGACAAGACTGATTAAATAATATGAGATTCAAATACTCAACAAATAGCTCATCACAAAATTAATTTGAGAGTTTGCCAAGAATTCTACTTATTCTTCGTAGTAATAATAGATTTGTTGAAGTCGTTGGGTTAGTAGATAGTGGTGCGACAATAAATGTTTTACCCTATGAAATTGGTCTTCAACTTGGTGCCACTTGGGATGATAGCAAAGCGATTCTTAGATTAGCTGGAAATCTCAGTAATCAGCCAGCAATGCCGTTATTTGCAGTAGCTGAGATAGGAGAATTTGCACCAGTTAGATTAGCATTTGCTTGGACTCGGAGTGTTAATGCACCATTGATTCTGGGGCAAACAAATTTTTTTCTAGAATTTGATGTTTGTTTTTATCGTTCTAAACTCGAATTTGAAATTAAGCCGAAGCAAGAGTAAAATATTTTGAACCTCAACGCTTGATGTCGTCACACACAAAAGCCAGCGATCGCCCAACACGCATCGAATAAATTTACCCATTTAGAAAACCGCGATCGCATGAATGACCCATCATCAGTTGAATCGAACAGTCGATAACAGCACCCTAAGCGATCGCGCTTCTAATTTAACCCTTACTGTACAAGCATCGCATTTCTCAACCAAGCCTTACTATACAAGTGATCGCACTTTTAATTTAACCTTTAGCGTATTTGCTTATTATATGAAGCTTGTTTTTATTTTAATTGAATTAACATCTTTATTTACCCTCAACGTTTGATGTCGTCACACAAATGTCTATCTTCTGCGCTGACATTGGGGTTATTTTGCAGATAATCGTGCAGCCAGTAGCAACCTTTTTTTAGCAAATAAGCTAGATTCTCATCCTTGAGGCTTGTGTATTTCAAATTCTCTAAACCCCAACTTCTGCTACTTCCATCAATATGGTCTAAACTCCAAAGATTAATTTTTCCATAATTGCTAAGAGAAGCTAAAATTTTACTATTTGGGCTGAAATTGATACTTGAAATTGAATCGTTGTTATGATTTTTGAGTGCTAATATTTGATTACCCTGATTGTTCCAAAGCTGGATACTTCCATCATTACCAGCAGAAGCTAAAATATTACCGTCAGGACTAAAAGATATATCTGTAATTGATTTTGTCTGACCTGTCAATGTTGCAATTTCCTCACCTTGATAGCTCCAAATTTTTATTTTACCCTCATTATCAGCAGATACAATTATTTTACTGTCGGGACTAAATTTAACGATTTTAAGTTTTCCGAGATGACCTTTCAGGGTTCTCAAAAAAGTACCAGATTGACCCCATAAAGTGATTGTGCCATCATCATTTCCAACCCCAATTAGCTTACTATTACTACTGAAACTAACAAGATTACGAGGTATGGTAGGTAAATTTGTCATTCGCTCATTTGCTTTCTGATAATTAAAATTAAGTTTATTACTATTGCTCCATATTATTTTTTGTTTTTCTCTTTCTATTGCAGTAGTCAAAATTGTAACAGCTGACTTCTTTGTGATTTCATTTTTTTGTGTCTGTTTATTCAGAGTATGTATTAATTTTCCGTTTAAGTTCCAAACTTTAATTACATAGTGATCACCACCATAAGATATTATATTTTTGCCATCAGGACTCAATATCAATCTATATCCAAACGATATACTTTCATCACTATCAATTTTAATTTTATTTTCTTTATACATTTGCATCCCTCTATCATCTTTCCTCCAAAATTTAATTTCTCCATCTATACTAGCAGATACTAATGTTTTACTATCTGGAGTGAAATGAATATCTGTAACTAAAGTATTAAAAGCATTTATTGTTTCTAAATATCTTCCATCTATAGCCCAAAGTTTAATTCTTCCATCATTACAAGCTGCGGCTATAGTTTTACCATCAGGGCTAAAATAAATTGCAGAAAAATCATAATCATGATTGAAAATAAGTATGTTATGTTTTTGTTGAATATTTTCTTTAAAAGCACTAGCTAGTTTAGAGCTAAAACTTGCTAATTTCTCTGCTGAATTTGCATTTAGATAGTGAGAATTTACATTTAAGTCAGAATTTACATCGATCTGTAAGCGGTTATACTCTCTAATTTCATTAACTAACTTATTCAATGTTTCTAAAACTCGTTGAATGGTATCTGATTCAAATGTTTGTGGGGACTTAAGTTTCTTAGCTGTTTTAACAATTTCTAGCAATGCTTCAAGTTCATTATTTGATGCGAAAAGTTTTTCTGCAAAGTAACTACCTGAAACTAGTTCGGAATTTTGAGACTTTATAGCTAGAATTCTTGCTTCTCGCCATTGCCACCCAGCAAATACAGCAAATCCCGAAATCACCACCAAACCACAAACCAACCCAGTAATCACACTCCTTCGCAACCTCTGTTTCTGCTTCCTCTCCCGCTCTTGCAATGCCACACTTTTCTCAATAAACCATCGCTGCGGTTTACTAACTTCCCCACCCCGTTGCTGCAACCAATCCTCTGCCACAGCCAAAGTTGCACTCCGCAACAAAGCACCATCATCCTTCCCACTCTCCACCCATTGCTGCAACGCAACCATCAACCCCTGTTGCCAAATACGAAACTTGCGGTTCTCCTGCATCCATCCCCGCAACCGTCGCCAATGGCGAATCAAAGCCTCATGGACGACTTCCACCGTTTCCTCATTTCTCAACTCATCCCAGTTCGTCACCACCAACCGCTTGTCAGCCAAGCGCGCCACCAAATCCCAATTCTCTCCCCCCACTTCCTCACTCGTCGCCAACCTGCGGGTATCTTCCGTACCTTCCCCCGGTTGCACTAACTGAATAAACACCCGTTGCGCTGTTTCCCGTTCTCCCTCGCTCAAGTCTGCATAAACCATATCTGCATAATTCGCCAGCGCTTGCTCCACCCCACCAATTTTCTTATATGCTTGATGAGTCAACCTTCCCGCATATTGCTGCTTCCACAACTGAGTCAGGGTAAATTCTAACAACGGCAAACGCCCATCCCCATCTTCGATATCATCAATTATGGTATTACACAAACCTTCCTCAAACTCAAAACCCAACTGTTTCGCTGGGAGCGTAATCGCTTCCTGCAATTCCTCCCGATTCATCCGCACCACAGGTTCTAGTTGATACTGCTGTAACGCCCGCCCAAAAGGTTCATAATCATCCAACGCCCTAGATAAAAAATCCGCCCGTAAGGTGAGTAATAAGGTAAAAAATGGTGCATTATTAACCGCTTGTAGCAAACCATCCAAGAAAATTTTGCGTTCCTCTGCATCCGTACACAGAGTATAAATTTCTTCAAATTGGTCAGCAATCAAAAGGATTCGGGTAGATGAGGTTAGGTCTTTGATAAAATTTTGTAGAGTTGCCGAATCGCGCTGCAAACTTACATCCAATTCCAACTCAGCCAAACGTCGCTCATCTTCTGGTAAATTTAACGCCGAAACTAACGCTACAGCCAAAGCAGCAAAGGGATTTTTACCGGGACGAAACGATAAAATCAACCAATTATTAACAGTATCCCCACGCAATTGCGGAATTAATCCAGCAAACACCAGGGAAGATTTCCCGCTACCCGAAGCACCAACTACAGCCACCAAAGGTTCACTATTAACAGCAGAAACCAACCCCAAAGTTGCCTTATCTCTACCACAAAAATACTCCGCATTTTCTTCTTTAAATGCACTCAAACCTTGATAGGGACAAAAAGAAATTATCCCCAAACTTTGCCAAGTTGGTGGTGTCTCTGTCTGATTTTGAATAATTACCGGAAGCCAACTAGCACAGGGAAATTCTGACTCTAGTTTTTGTAATTCCAACCGTGCATTTCTCACCGAAATATATAGAGACTTCCCACCAGTAAACTCTTGCAGAAAATACTTCAAAAACTCCTGTGCAACTTTATCAGGTACAGGTTCTCGCATCACAATTACTTGGGGAATATGCAATTGTTCCAACTCATAAGCAATCCCCAAACCATCACAGGAATTAAAAAATGCAATTTGCAAGCGTTTTTTAATTGCCACTTGTAAAGCATCCCGCAATTCCCCCATCGTCAAACTCTCGTGATGATTTAGATAAATCCTTCCCTGCATTTCTTGAGTTTGAGAATGTCCGGAGAAAAACAATATATCCCAACCAAAATCATCTTGTAAATAATTATTCAATTCCTCCCGTGATGGTTGTTGTAATAAGACAATTTCCGCATCATCACCACAGAAATTATGTAACAGTTTTTTATCAGCTTCTATATTAATATTTGAAGTATCACCTAAAATAATTAAAATTCTAATTTTTTCTCGTAATGCTCTTTCTCCTTGTTCCGCATTTGGCGAACTTAAAGCCACTTCTAGCAGTGTAAAATTAATTAAAACATCCCACAAATGCCAAGGTAATTGACGTAATTCATGGCAAGAAGTCGTAATTATAATTCTGATTTCATCTTTGGGATTGAGTTCTTGTAAATAATTGATAACCTCTTTAAAAGATGATGCATTCAGCCATTGATTAAAACAAGCAAGTAAATTTATAGATTCCCGCGTACATTCTTGATTTAAAGATTCCAAATTGACGCGACGACTACCACCAGATTTGACCCTAAATTGACTGTATCGACTGCAATATATCTCGTGCCAGTTATTTAATAATTGGGGGATATTAATATTTTCCGGTAACTTCGCTGTGGTGGTTCGATAAGCGCGTTGCCCTTCATTTGCGATTTCTAAATTAACTTGAAAGCCCAATTCAAAATTGCCATCAAATTTTAGAATAACTAGCTTTTTCATAGGTGATGCAATCTAACTTCGGATGATTTATATATTCCCGATATTGTGTAAGAGAGACGCAAGAATATCGCCTCTCTATATTGTTTATTTGAAATTTATAATATTATCATACAACAAAATCCTCAGTAACTTTCGATTCTCCTAAAATTATTTCAACACTAAATTCCTCATTTAATTCTGCGCTTAATTCAATATCCATCCAATTATCATTAAGTCGGGAAACAGCAGCATCTACTTCTTGACCATTTTCATCAGTGACAACTAATTTTAATCCTGGAGGTAAAGAAACACTTCTTTCCGTGTCTGCTTGAACTTGTACAATAATATCAATTTCACCTTTATTTTGATTTTTAATATCTGTTATTTCTTGATTTTTTGGATTTAATTTGACAACTAAAACAACAGATTCATCATTCAAGTGCAAACCTATATCAATTTTTTTACACTTTGTCACGCTAAAATTCCTAGCAAATCTTAAGCTCAGTTCTCGTGGATTAAATATCTCTTCCACATTTAACCAACCTGCTGTAAATACTCCCTCTAACCATTGACTAATATTGATTTTTGCAGCTTTTTCTTTAGTTGTTAAATAATCCAGTAAATTATCTACAGATTCTAACTGGCTTAAAGGAACTTTCGCTAATCTTTGAGTTGTGAACCCTAAAATGGTTGCTTCTTTTAAAGTTTGGTTAAACTGCACGGCAACATAAGCAACTCTATTTGACCTTACCTCGGTGGGAATTTCCAAATATTCCGCATCTGGTAACACCGGACGACATTCAATTTTTCCGACATTTTTCAGTTCTAAATCAGCTAAATCGATTAAACTCAACATCCACGGATTACTTTTATCTGCATCTGAGTAATTGGTTTCAAAACCCATGCAATCAAGATAATATTTAACTGCATAAGTAGCTAAAGTATTGAGATAGATTTTTTTAGAATTTTCAGTGTTTGATATTCCTTTTTTGCGTTGATTAGCTTTTTCATGAGCTTCCATACTAAGAGGAATAGTGAAAGATGTTTGTTCGTAATTAGTGTTCATAATTGTCCTGAATATGTTTGTGCAAGAGTGATTTTTTGAAACTTAATATTAGTTCTAATGTTAGATTTACTGTAAATATTTACGAAAATAATCGATGATTTTACGCTTTTTAATATTGCGTTGATATAGCTCAGATAGCCTTGATATTGAATGACCTAGTTTTTGAGATATATCTTCCCATTTTTCATTATCTAATCTCATTAATATAACTTTCTGTAAATTGGCACTTTTATCTTCGCCAATGTAAATCTTTTGTAAAATTGCTTGTGGGTCATTTTTCACAAAATTCCTAACTGCTGATACTTCAAATTCATTCTCACTCTCAGAAATAAATTTTTCTTTTAGTTCTTTTTCAACTCTAGATAATTCTTTACTTGTAGATTTATCAGAATCACTTTTACAACTATCTAACTCATCAAGGGATAATACTCTGGGCTGATTTCTATATGCTCTTGAAACATCTTGAAATCGCCAATTCAATATTTGATTTACCCAAGCCATTACTTTATGTTCTGGATGATAATTTTCGATTTTGTTACAAATCTCCAGATAGGTTATTGCTTTAGCTTCGTGATAAATATCTTCAAAATCGGGTAAATTTTGCCACTGTGTAAACCTTTTTAATTTCTTGGACTGCTGTATTTTAGTAATTAATTTATTCAATACTTTTCGACGTTCTACACTTTTAGCTGGATACTGCTGTGCTTCGCAGACTAACTGACGCAGTTGCAAATCTAAAACATCATCCATCGAAATCTCCTGCTGCACCTCGAAGGTTTGGTTATTTGTTGTAATCATAGATACATAGAATACTGTAGGGGTAAATGATTGTTTGGGATTTTGGAAATTTGCACCTTCGGTAACACCACGCTGTAAAATATCTCAGGTAGCGAGCTTTAACCGGGTATATATGGATTTTATCGATGCATGGTGATTCCTCCCCAATCTCTTTAAACCCTTATACGAATAAGGTGGGAAGGTTTTACGCAGTTTTTGGGGAGATATTTGAAATTATTTCTGTAGTCTTTGTATTGTTAGATTACATAGTTATGAGCGATCTGCTTGCCTTTCTCGCTTCGCTATCGCACGAGTCAGTAGAAGCGGGATATTTCGTCTAAAGCAATTACACTTGATGATTTACGATATAGAAGGGGAAGTTATTCGTCAATGACTGTAGAAAATTATAGTTAATATCACTTCGCTAAAATAAAACCATCTCCTGCCACAATATAAACATTAATTAAATAATGCCAAGAAAAAAGAGACCAAGAGAACATATTATCGCCGATTTAAGCGTTAATTTTGTGGAGAGATACATATTTTTGTGTGGTTATTCAGTAGAAAGAATTGAATACGATTATGGCTATGACTTGCAAATATTTACTTATGATGAAAATGGAGAAATTGAAAATGGTCAAATATATGTACAATTAAAAGCAACAAGTTCTTTAATTAAGTTAGTAGATAATGCAACAGTTACTTTTAAACTGACTCGCTCGGACTTAGAGTTATGGTTAAATGAACCAATGCCATGCATTTTAATTATATATGATGCTCAGATAAATGAGGCTTACTGGTTATATTTACAGGCATATTTTGAGAATTTAGAAAAATTCGATATACAACAAATTCGAGACAGCATCGTAGTTCGTGTACCGACAAAGAATATTATAAATCAAGAGGCTATTAAAAAATTTGCTACATTTAAGAATGATGTACTCAAGCAACTAAGAGGAGTAATTCGTCATGATTATTAGAGATATTAAGTTTGCAGAACTCGAACAATTGCTATTGAGTATCGGGTTTGTGGAAATACCGACAACTGGCTCCCATAAAGTCTACGAATATTCTCCACTAGGTACATTAGTTGTTTTGCCTGGTTATGAGCAACAAGCAAATGTAAGAACTATGCATTTAGTTGCTGTACGTAAGATATTAGACGAAAATGGTTTAATGGATAGTGATGTATTCACCAGCTTTTTAGAAAAAGTTGCTTCTTAGAATCTTAACCTTTCGCAGTATACAAAGGGAAATTTAAATTTCATATAAAATTTTTGTAGCCAGATAAAATCATATTACCGTAAAGACTTTGCACCTTAAAAAACTGTACAAATCGCACGTTTTATTCAAGTATTATCGTAAATGCGATCGCACCTGAAAAAACTATACCAATCGCACTTCTAATTTAACCCTAGCGTAAATGCGATCGGATATTTGATAAATTCATATCGTAAAATTTGTAATAAATAAAAATGTTAATCTCAATATATCATTTTTATTCTACAAGCAAACCTAATTTGGCACGAAAATTATTATCATATCTTGCTGTACGCCAGTTTTTTGCAGACTTTACTTGTTCGATAGTTAGGTTTTTAGCCCCTTTGAAATTTGCGCCGTTAATGTTGGCATTATATAAGGATGCACCTTTGAAATCACTATTAGCAAGATTAGCTTCTGTTAAGTCAGCACTGTGAAGAAAGGTTCCATTTAATTTAGCATAGCTTATATTAGCGCGAGCCAAATATGCTTTATAAAGATAAGCTCCAGAAAAATTTTTATATTCCCATTCTATTTGATACAGTTTTGCATTTTTAAAATTAATTCCAACGAATTGAATTCCTGCTTCTTTAGGAATGAATAGATTATTTAAAGAAACTTTTTTTCTCACCAGATTTTCAAATGCATCAAATTGCCGTTGCATATGTTGATCTGTAAATTTCTTTTGTTTTATATTTTCTATAAATTCATATTGTGTTTTAAGTTTACTCACTTTTGATTTGTCGAGGGCTATTTCCCGAATTGTTTCTAGACTCTCATTTATATCTGTTTGCTCAGAGAATCTACCTAATGCAGCTCCGAATTGCAAAATCAAAATCATTAAAATAAAGGATACGGCGGATGTAATATACTTAACACGACTTTTTCGCCATTCTTTTATACTTAACCAAATAAATTGTTCAGCCAATATTGAGAGAGGCAGTAAATCTACATTTACCTTTAGCCAATTTTCTATATCTATTAACTTTTGACCTTCCAGAAGATAATCTTCAACTTTACCTTTTTCAAGCCATTCTTTTGCTGCTGCCTCTATTTTTAATTTTTGCTGAATCATTTCCCGATTATCATCCATCCACCCCCGCAACCGTCCCCAATTGCGAATCAAAGCCTCATGCACAACCTCCACCGTATCCTCAACCAACTGATTACGATTCGTCACCAACAAACGCTCATTCGCCAACAACGTCACCAAATCCCAATAATCCCCCACTTCATCACGAGTTGCTAACCTTCGGGTATCCTCGGTACCTTCCCCCGGTTGCACCAACTGAATAAACACCCGTTGCGCTCTTTTTTGTTGCTCCTCACTCAACCCAGCATAAACAGCCTCCGCATGATTTGCTAAAGCCTGCGTCACCTCACCAATTTCCGTATAAGCTTTATGGGTCAATAATCCCGGACGTTGTTTTCCCCACAATTGCGTCAAAGCAAACTGCTGTAGCGGTAAACTACCTTCCCCCAAACCCACATCATCAATCAACTTATCAATCAAACCCTCTTCCAATTCCACCGAAAACCTTGCCGCAGGTTTAATAATTGCCCTTTCTAACTCTGCGCGGTTCATCGGTACAAGCAAAGACGGGGGAAAATCCTGCAAAGCTTTACCTAGTGGTTGATAGGACATTGCTTTACCCAAAAAATCTACCCGTAATGTCATGACCACCGTAGTAGAAAACTGTTCACCCACACAAACATTCAGCAACCCATCGATAAAAATTTGACGCTCCTCCACATTTGGGCAAAGGGTGTAAATCTCCTCAAATTGGTCAACTACCAGCAAAACGCGGGAACCATCCCCAAACATATCTGCAATAATTCTTGGAAACGCAGATATATTGCGTTTTAACTCAACTTCTAACTCCAACTCTTGGTAACGTTGATTTTCTCCTATTTCCCCACTTCCCATCAAAGCCACAGCCAAAGATTCAAATGGATTTTTCCCCGGACGAAACGAAATAATCCGCCATTGGGTATTTTCATCCCGACGCAATTGAGGAATTAACCCAGCAAACACCACCGAAGATTTTCCACTACCCGAAGCACCAATTACCGATACCAAAGGTTTGCGATTAACGTCAAATAGTAACTGCTCGATAAACGCTTCCCGTCCAAAGAAATTATCAGCATCTTCTTCCCGAAACGCCATCAAACCCCGATAGGGACTGCGAGTTACACCCAAACTTTGCCATGTTGGCGGCATTTCCAACTGATTTTGGACAATTACAGGCAACCAACTAGCACAGGGAAAATCATCTTACAGCATTGCTAATTGCCTGCGTGCATATCCAACAGCAACACACAAAGAGCTACCATTTGTAAATGCTTCTAAAAAATACTTTAAAAACTCCTGAGCCACAAAATCGGGAACGGGTTCGCGCATGACAATTACTTGGGGAATTTGCAAACTTTCCAACTCCGCAGCAATCCCCAAACCATCACATGAATTAAAAATAGCTAATTGTAATCTTTGTTGGATAGCTGTTTGCAAACTATCCCTCAATTCAGCCATCGTTAAATTATCTTTTTTATTAACAAAAATCCGTCCTTGTATAGCCCCATCATCGCTTGTATCGGTAAAATTCTGAGTTTGGGAATGTCCAGAGAAAAACAAAATATCCCAACCAATATCATCCTGTAAATAGCGATTTAATTTAACCTGCGATGGTTCCACAAGAGTGACTATTTCCGCATCGCGACAATATTTTTGTAAAAGCATTTCATCAGCTTTCACATTTATTCCCGTACTATCGCCAAGAATAATTAAAATTCTAATCTTTTCCCGTAATATTCTTACTCCCCGCGCTGCATCCGATGCGCTCAAAGCAACTTCAACCCCCGACCATAAATACCATAAATGCCAAGGTAGCTTCCGTAATTCCAAACTGTCACTACTTAAAATTATGTGTAATTCCTGTTCTTGATTTGTATTGAACTCAGATAAATAATTACGAATAGCATTAAAAGATTCCGATTCTAGCCATGTATTAAAAAGAGATAGTAATTTATCAGAATACTCCTCACATTGCTGTTTATACTCAATAGCCTTGAAATTTTTTACAGCATTTACCTTAATTCGAGATTGCCCATGCTTTCTTCCATAAATCTTACGCCATTCTTGAAACGATTGAATTACATCCAGTGCAGTTGGCAATTCTCCGCGAATCCTCACATCAGGACGTTTTCCCTCATCCCCAACTTCTAAAGTTACCTTATATCCCGTAGAAAAATCACCATCAAATTGCAAGATAACTAACTTTTTCATAGTAGATATTAAATAATAATTATTCAGTTTAAAATTTACTAAATATCCATTTTCTGAGTTTTGTAAAATACCATTCATAACGTAGGTAATTTACTTCTTCGGGATAAAAATATTAATTTTGCTGGCTTCATTTTTTATCTCTCCTCAATCACCTCAAATAATCATACGACAAGGTGAGGGCGTTTTTACGCATTTACGGATAACCAAAGCAACGTAGTGGATTTAACTGCAATCTGCTGTAACTACCTTAAAGGTAGAAAGCGAACGCATCTCTCATTTTTTCATACAGAAATGCGATCGCCAAAGGATTTAACTTTGTTAATCTAGGTTTAGTTTTGTTATCGCAATTCAAATTTACTCAACCCAAACAGCGATCGCGTTCGCACTCTCTCATACTTCACCCAGTGTAGTTTCATTTTTATGAACCCCAGTTATTATTAACCAGAGGTTTGTACACTCAGTGTTTGTCGTTTCTATCCACCATTCGCTCTTAGTTCGTTAGTTTGTTGATAAATTCTTTTGCACCGTTTATAAAACTTTCTTTAGAAGTTACCGTCTTAAGTTTTCCCACGTCAGGTGCAAGTATTCCACCCTCAATCACTAAGTCAAAACCGATGAAAAGACTAGTTGCGTTGCGAACGATTCTATCGATTTCAGTATTAACAAATTGGATCGCGGTAGCCTGGTCATTTTCTCCTAGTATAGAACCTATAAATAATAAACCAGCTGCTGAATATCCCAGTAGCCCAGTAATTAGATTAGTATCTTCAAAAGGACCTCCTAGACCAGCAGCACCAGATAAAGTGGAAGTCGATGCTGCTCCCCCAAATAATCCAATACCTGTGATTGCAATGTTTTCTAACAAAGCTAGCTGACCTGTTGGATCTGTAGCAGCTATCGGATTATTAGCGACATAACGGTAAAGATTCGTATCCCCAGCATCGAATCCTAATGGGTCTTCACTGGTAAAGCGTCCTAAATTTGGATCGTAATAACGAGCGCGATAGTAGTATTTACTTATTTCTTTATCGAATTCACGTCCTGTGAAGTTAAATCTATCTGCTGTAGTAGGATTTGTTTGAGCAAGAATTGTTCCAAAACTGCTATAGTCTATGCTGTTAAGTAAATTACCTATTGAGTTAGCAATATCACGTACAGTACCTAAGCGGTCACTTAAATACCAAGCAGTCCCTTCACCAGGACGATAGCTAGCTATTAATTCATCAACTTCCAAACCTTGTTGATAACGAGCTATAACTTCTCCAAGTTGATTAAATTCTGACCATAAATTGTAACTATCATTGACGAAATATCTAGTTTGTCCATTAACTGTTTTGGAAATCCGACGGTCAAAAGCATCATACTTAAACTCTACCGATTGGGTTATATTGCCACTTGCGTCTGTATCTATAACTCCTATAAGTCGATTGCGGAAATCGTAGTTGTAAGTTGTCACAACACTTGTAGCAATGTTTGTTTTAGTAGCTAAATTACCTTCCCTGTCGTAAGTGTAGTTAAACTGACCATCGGATAATATTTGATTATTTGCACCGACTACAAAACTATTACCCCTTGGGTTCCCATTCGCATCATAGGTATAATTTTCATCTGGAAGTAATGACCTGTCAGCATTGGTTAACTGGTTAGCCCTGTCATAAGTGTAATTGGTGGTTTGCCCTTTGTAGGTTTCACTGTTTAAGAAGCTTGCCAAATTGTAGCTATAGCTGTAGTTAGCTAAGGTAGAACCCGCACCGTTAGAGTGAGTGATACCAGTTAACCGTTGCAGTGCATCATAATTGAAACTGCTACTACCAACAAGCTGCGTACCAGCCAGGTTTGAGAAGCGTTGAATTTGAGTGCGATCGCCTCTACTATCGTAGGAATAATTCACTCGTGCTGGGTCCATACCATTCCCTTGCCAAGTTTGGCTGGTTAGTAAATTACGCGCATCATAAGTTGAGTTAACCTGAACATCTAAATTATCGCTAACTGATGTTCTGTTACCCGTTCCATCATAGGTATAATTCAAAGTTACGGGTGCTAATCCAGATACACCAGTTTGGTTGACTTGGGTGACTCTATCTCGACTGTCGTAGTTGAAAGCAAATGTACTATCAATATCGTTAGCTCTAACCAAGTTACCTACAGCATCGTAGGTAAAATTAATTGTCCGGGTTGGGGTATTATTACTCAGCCAATTTTCTTGAATTAGACGATTAACCCCATCGTAAGTAAAGGTGCGTTGGCGATTATTACGGTCTGTAATTTGGATTAAATTATTTACTGCATCGTAAGCATAAGTTCCTAAATTGCCCAGTGGGTCTATTTTACGAATTTGCTGTCCTAACGCATCATAACCAAAGCTTGTCCTATTACCTAATGGGTCAATGACCGCAGTTTGATTTCCTGCTAAATCATACTCAAAGGAAGTTGTACTACCATTCCCATCTGTAATAGCTGCGATTAAACCGTCTTCTCGGTAAGTTGTGGTGGTTGTGCGTCCTAATGGGTCAGTTTCGCGAATAC
Source organism: uncultured Rivularia sp. (assembly GCA_964395005.1). Classification (GTDB taxonomy): domain Bacteria; phylum Cyanobacteriota; class Cyanobacteriia; order Cyanobacteriales; family Nostocaceae; genus Rivularia. The sequence continues at coordinate 22,445 of CAYMZW010000001.1, read as the reverse complement.
GTCTACCAAGAGCATCGTAACCAAACTCCGTTACGCCATTAAATGGGTCGATTTGACGAATTAAGCGACCTGCATCATCGTATTCAAACTTAACTGCGTTACCTAACGGGTCAATAACACTGCTAATAAGTTGAGCATCATAGGTGTATTTTGTTTCATTACCCAAAGCATCGCGTTTAACTATCAAACGTCCAACATCATCAGTAACATATTCTGTAGCGCTACCATTTTCGTCAACTAAGCGGCTAATTTGACCAAATTGATTGTATTGAATTTGTTGCGTACTGCCATCTGGGAAGGTTACTTGAGTCGGTTTACCCAAATTTGTACCGTTGTAACCAAAAGTGGTGGTGTTACCATTAGCATCATTAAAACTGCTAACTCGACCGATATTGTCGTAAGCAAAAGTATTGCTTGTACCTGTAGCGTCAATCAACTCAACTAAATTACCATTAGTATTGTAAACAAAGCGAGTTATACGTCCTAACGGGTCAATTTCAGATGTAATGTTATTGAATTGGTTGTAAGTGAAGTTGCGAGTATTACCTAAAGCATCTGTAATACTACTAACATTGCCCCTAGCATCAAACGTTCTGGTTGTGGTAAAGCCTCTAGAGTCAGTAATGCTAATCGGGTTATTGTTTGCGTCATAGTTTGACTTAGTGACCGCACCTAATGGGTTAATAACCGAGGTCACGTTACCACGACTATCGCGTATTGTTGTTGTGGTGTTACCAATTGCATCAAGTTGGGTGAGGGTAGAACCACCTACACTAATGTCATAATCGCTAGAGATAGTATTGCCTAAAGCATCTTTAGTTGCTGTCACCCGACCTTTTGCATCATACTCAGTGCGGATAACAGCTTTACCCCGTGGATCAATAATTTGCTCTAGGTAATTGGGATTTGCTAGGTAAGTGTGACGGGAAACCAGCCCTGCTTGGTCAGTTACGCTAACCAAATTCCCCCTCGCATCGTACCCGTAAAGAATTGCTTTACCTGTGGGGTCAGTAATTTGGGTGATTCGTCCTTGGGTATCCCGCAGAAATTCAACAGAGGCACCCGTAGAACTGAAAATACCATTATCCTGGAAAGTCAAGGTATTGTTGTTACGGTCTTTAACTTCTTGCAGACCTTTAAATTGGTCATACTCGTAAGTCGTACCGTCTTTGGTCGTGAGTGTATATTCCGAGGGGTTATAAGCAAAGGGAATAAAGAACAAACCAAAGCTACCATCCGACCTTTGTTGCAGGTTAATATCGTCTACTTCTAACTTGTCGTAAACTCCAGCGTCAGCAACAAACCGAGGTTTCCAGAATGTACCTACAAAACTACTACCAGCAATAAAGGGGTCAAAGGTAAAACCAACACGACGACCTTCGGGGTTGGTTAAATATACTTTTGTGCCAGCAGTGAAGGGATTGGAGCCAAATAGCGATGGGACACCTTGTTTTTCGGCTTCTGTTAACGGTACTGATTCCTGAATTTTGGCATCTTTAACTCCCAAACTCCAACCAAAGCCAAAATCACCGGAAAAACTACTTTGGAGTGTGTCGTAAACTCGATTAACTTGAATAGGAATTCCTGCTAATGGAATCGATAAATCGGTTAATTCAAGTCGGAAATTACCAACTTTGTTGTCACCTGAAACACCCAGGAAAACTCCCTGGGAGCTAATATTACCGCTAACATCTTGTGCTGTGACTCGTAGGACGTAGTTACCATTAAATAATACAGTGGGGTCAAATTGACCGATTATCGAGCGATTAACATTAGTTTTACCTTCCGAGATAGTCACAAAATCTGGGTCAACAGCAGCGAGATTATTAATATCAACTAGGTCTAAAGGTGCATAATCTACGCGGTAAAATTCCAGGTTATCATCGCTAACGCTACCAACAATATCCGTGAGGTTGGTAATAGTTTTATTGGTTTGGGGACTGATAATTTCAACAGTTGGTGCAGTAGTGTCGCTGGGGTCAAGTACGCGCAGAGATAAATCTTTTTTAACTACATTTCCTGCGGTATCGGTTGCAGTTGCGACAACTTGGAATACACCAGCTTGATTTAGCTGGATTGTTGCAGAACCTGCATTGAGAGTGACGGGGTTTCCATCAATAGTCAGAGCAATATTGGCAATACCATTATTATCTGTACCCGATACATTGAAGGTGACGCTTTCGCCAATATTGACAACATTGCTTGTAAAATCAAACTCTACTACAGGAAGCTCCCTATCTACACCATCACCAACATTGATTTGGAAGCTTTGGGTAGCAGAACCTCCACGTCCATCCTCTACTTGTAAAACAACATCAAAATTACCTAATTGGTCAGCAGCAGGTTGCCAAACTAATGTACCCCGTTCGGAGTCAATTGCCATACCTGTTGGTTTAGTCACCAATTTGTAGGTAAGAATATCTCCGTCTGGGTCAGTAGCAGCAGCTTCGTAGCGGAATAATTGACCAGTTTGAGCGTTGGTTAATGGTGCGGTAATAAAGTTGGGTAATTGGTTTGGTCTGTTGGTATTTTGATTCCCAAAGTTGAGATTATCAATTATTTCTCCAGCACTTAAATTAACGGTGTGGGAGCCAAGATTAGTGGTTGTGCTAGTTGGGAAAGTTTGTGCGTAACCATTAGGTACGACTTGACGAACTGTGTAATTACCAGGAAGCAAACCAGTAAAGCTGTAATTTTCATTATTGTCAGCAATGCGATCGCTTTTGATAGTTACTTGGTAGGAACCAGTATTATCTTCATAATTACCAGGCTGTAATATTGAACCATCAGCTATTCCTACAAATAGACGTGTTGCTCCTTGCGGTGCTACAAATTCCTGGACTTGACCAGAGCTATTACGACCATCACCGATAAAGAAAACCTGTCCAATACTTGGTGTCAAAAATGTAAAATCACTGCCAAGTCTTTGAAAGTTTAAATCTGTGGGGGAAGGTCGATTCGCAGGATTTTCGTCATTTAAAAACACACCAACAAGTGAACCCAGCCTACCATTATAAGCACTAATTCCATCTAATCCAGCAACAATATTTCTTAAACTATTACCATCAGGATTAAATGGACTAAATCCATTTGAAAAATCAACTGAACCACTTGCTTCAAAGGTGAATTTTTCATTATTATTAACACGAACTGACTGGGGAAATGTTTCCGGAACTGAGCCAGAACTAACAGTTCGACTTCTTCTCAGTGGGAAAGATATATCGTTACTACCTAAAGGTGGAATGGTAATATCGTCTCTACCAGCAAGGAAAATAGCATCTGTTGCAGCAACGGTGATGGAATTAGTTTGAGTTTGGCTGTTTTGAGTATTGGTTAGCTGACTGGGTTCATCAGCATCAAAAACTCCATTATTATTTAAGTCTAAATAAACTTGTACTCCAGCCAAAGCCGGTTCTGCCACATTTTGACCACCACCTAAATTATTGAAAGTATCCAATAATTCATCTGTTGTTGTGAAAATTCTGGCATTCGGGTCAATAGTAATTAAATCATCATCAAGCCCATCTCCATCATTTAATGTTGATCCATCTCCAACACCAAAAGCATACAATTGAATACCTAATGCTTTAAGATTATCAACTTCGTCAGTTATGGAACTTCCTAATCGACTATCACCATCAGATAAAAACACAAGAGTACCATTTCCTGGATTTGTACCTATGGTTTTAAAAACATTTTCAGCTTCTTGTAGTGCAGCTTCAAAATTAGTACCACCAGATGCACCAAATGGTAGAACTTGTTCAAAATCTAAAATACCATTGTTATCATTATCTGCAATGGGATTAGTGACAAACTGCATTCCATCAATAGATGGATTCATATCAATTGAAGTTGCCCTACTTGAGAAAGTTATGATTCCAACTCTAGCAGTTTGTCCAAGTCCTTGGCTAATCAACTGTTGATTGAGGTTGGTTATACCAGCTTTTTCAGCATCCAGAATAGTGGTTCTCTGATTTCCAATGGGTGTTCCTTGGAAAAGAAAGTTTGCACTCAAGGAAACATCTATTACAAACACAATATCGGGATTAGCACCTTGAGCAAAACTAGTATCTCTAACCCCATTACCATTCAAATCATCCCAAACAACTCCACTAATTCCCCCAGGAGATGTATTTGATAGTGCGAGGGTAAATGCTTGATTATCAAAGCCACCTTTACCATCTTCAACCCGTACATTAATGTTATAGTTCCCTGCGTTCTGTGTACCAGAATTCCAAGAAATCAAACCTGTATTTTCGTCAATTGTCATCCCTTGGGGTGCAGTAACCAGCGAATATTCCAATACATCCCCATCTGCATCAATCGCATCAATATCATAGGTATACTGTTGCGAAACTATGGCATCTTCTACAGGATTACTCGTAATTACAGGTGCATAATTTCCCGATGGTTGGGGATTTACTGGTAAACTTTGGGTCAAAATCGTAAATACCTGCTCAACCTCACCACCCCGGTCATCTTTAACTAATAATTTTACTTGTTGAGCGCCTATTTGGTTCCCTTGTGGTGTCCACTGAATTAAACCATTAGAGGAAATTGTCATTCCCTGGGGTGCTTGATTTAATTGGAAATTCAAACCATCTAAATCGGGATTATCGGCAATAATTTGGTAAGTATAATTTTCTCCTACAGTTGCATTCCCACTAGGACTAGAAGAGATGCTGGGTAAACGATTGGGGTCGAGAACATTTAATTTATACTCTTGAATATCTTCCCCACCTTTACCATCGGTAACTTTAATTTTGAAAGCATATTCCCCAGTAGCAGGTGGAGTCCAAGTTAATTTACCTGCTTGAGTGTCAATCGTTGCTCCTTGGGGTGCAGAAACTAAACTGTATGAGAGGGTATCGCTATCTGCGTCAATTCCCCGCACCTCGTAAACATAATTTTGTGCATTGCCAAAATTAATTCCCTCTCTTCTCTCACCAGCATTTAAAGTGAAATCATATGTAGAGGAAGCTGGTAAAGTTAAATTCCAAGCATCTTGGGAAACTTGTCTAACTTGGTAACTTCCTGCTTGGAGATTGGTAAATTGGTATAATCCTTGTTCTGTAAAAGGGTCAATTTTACCATCCCCATTCACATCAAAACTATGAGTAACCTGGGTTTCAACAAATTCCCCTGTAGTTGAATTAACTAATTCCACTACAAATCCATCTAAACCAGCTTCCTGTGAACGCAAACCATCGCGGTCAAAATCCAAGAATGTTTGACCTTGAATTTCTGCCAAACCTGCTTGGCTGCTTCCTAACGTAATTCCCTTAATTTGCGTATTGGTGTTACGCAGAATAATATGGTCGGTTTCCGGTTGACTGATAATTTCGGGAGCATTATTTTCAACCCCATCCCCATTTGCAACATTTACATTAAACTGCTGGACAATACTATTACCAGCAATATCTGTAGTTGTTAGAGTCAGAGAGCGATCGCCGTTTTCAATCCCAGTAAAATCAATTACTTGGTCAAACTCTCCCCCAGCATTAAACACCAAAGGTATCTCAGGTAAATTATCGAATCGATAACTAACAGCAGCGATACCTGAACCAGTCCCATCTACATTACCCGTCAATTTCGCACCAGTTTGCAAGGGAGTTGTATCAATTGGGTCGGTAAGATTAATTACTGGGTTAACAGTATCGATGACAACATTTAAAGGTAATGAGGGAGAACTAACATTACCAGCAATATCAGTTGCGATTGCAGTAAAATTCTGCGTACCATCGTTCAATTCACCCGTGGTAATTTGCCAAATACCTGTATTATTTGCAGTGGTTTCCCCTAGTAATGTCGAACCGTTATAAAGCTGAACTATCGCATTATTTTCTGTATTACCCGTAATTGTCGGAGTGCGATCGCGGGTAATATTATCAATGTTACTAACACCAGTATCACTATCATCTGCTAAATCTAAGGTTGGTGTCTGTACTTGGTTATCAAGGGTAAAATTAACACCAAAAGTGCTGGAAATATTACCAAACTGGTCTTTTGCTTGCAGATTTACCGTATAGGAACCATCGGCTAAATTTGCAGCAAAAATTTGATTTAGACGTTCGGAACTTAAACTAAAACTACCATCAGCCTGTAATGCATCCAAAATATTAACAGTGGGTGCATTGTTAACCCCAGCAAGAAACTCAGTAATCGGGTCTTTATCTGTAACTTTTCCTGTAATGGATGGGTTACTGGTAATTTTATCCGTGTTGGTAAGACCTCCAGGAGCGGTATCACGAACTAAGAGAGCTGTTATGACTGGAGAATTTTGATCCGGTTCGGGATTCCCATCACCAATCGGTGAACCAAATTCATAGCGAAACACAAGGTCATCAAAATCCTTATCTCCTCCACCAGTTAAATCTTCCCAAGCAAACCGATCGGGAGGTAATTCGACAACATGGTCAAACTGATCTGGATTTGCTCCAGGAAATAAGAAAAATGCTGAAGGTCCATTCCCACTTTTATTTTCAGGATTTTGTCGTAAAAAATGCTCGGTTGTGGAATTTTGAATCAAATAAAACCCAATATATTGTCCTGATGCAAGTTCAAGATTTTTAACAGCACCCTCAGTTTCACCGCTAGTAAAGATAATTTGACGGGAGGTATTATTTAATGCAGCCCGTGCATAACCTGGGTCGGTGGGTAAAAGATTGCCAATTCTTCCTGTTGTATCATCAACAACAAATAGCCCTAGCTCATTATTAAAAGCTGCTTCGCGGTCAGTCCAGGTGAACTTAGCTGTTACTTTTTGTCCTGTTTCTCCGGGTACGTTTAGAGCTTTTCGAGATTCACTGATGGTAAAGACAACATCATTAAAATCTTTATTTCCCCCTCCAGTTAAATCTTCCCAGAAAAATTGCACTAAGGCATTGTTAGGTGTTTGTGTAAACACATGGTCAAATTTATCTGGGTTCACATTCTCGATTGAGAAGAAAGCTAAAAGACCTTTTTCGAGATTATTTTCAGGATTTAATAGAAGCCATTGGTCAGTGGTATTGTTTTGAATAATATAAAAGCCCAGACGCTCTCCAGCTTCAAAAGTTAACTCACGCTGCGCTCCAGTTCCTTCACCACTTGAAAAGATTATTTGTCTAGAAGAACTTGCGATCGCAGCTTGAGCATATCCAGCGTCTCCAGGTGCAATACCATCGACTTGACCTAATTCATCAACAACAAAAACACCGGCTTCATTATTGTAGGCAGCTTCCCGTTCTGTCCACTTGAAACGAAGTGTAGTTCTTTCCCCGACTCTACCAGGTACGATTATGGTATCACCGAGCAGTTTGCTATCTGCTCGAATAGATACTTGCTGTGGAAATACAGAATTGGTATCGACTGTATCAGTTGGAAAATATGGAATTGGAGAAGATGAGTCAGCCCTAGAAACAGTTGAATTACTGTTATAAGAAAATGTTAAATTGGTACTATCTAGATTACCTACAAGTAGCCCATCTTGGTGGCTATCAACACTAAGCAGAAAATCGTAATTATCTTCCTTTGTTTGGCTATACGGTTCCTGTATTGAATAACTCAAACTACCATTATCAACTTTCTTCCCTATTTCTATATCTTCAATATCATTCGGTAATACAGGTCCTCCAAGCCCTGCTACTGCTTCACCCCAAGGCTTATCTAATTTTCCAGTAATGGGATTATGTGATTGCTCGCTTGTCAAAAAGACAGCAGCACCAGGTAAATTAGTGTCTTGATTCAAAATATTGTTAGACATTCTTATTAAGTAGGAATAGATAAATAAGTAGTTGTGGGTTTAAAGCCAAACAAATTCTCTTCAATGTGAAATTATTGGTACTTAGCACTTACTCAATACATAAAGAATTAAACAACTAAACTTAATTTGTAGGTTTAGAAATTATTCTTGTGCTTTGGCAGAAGCTAAATCTAATTGATTTTCAAGTAGCAACGGAGAAAATTAGCCCGCATAATGAATAATTTCGACTAACTACACCCTGAATTTTAGTTCTTCTAACTTTTTATTTCATGCCATTGATTAACACTGTTCAATAATTAACCATAAGTTAAATCATGTCTAGTGTTTATACGTATAAAGTCTGTGAATTTATAAAAACTTTATACTTGAGTAAATATATTTATATTGTTATTAAATAGCCTCAAGCGAAAAATACCAAGCAACAAAAATGCTTAGGTCTTGCCAGACGACATCTTGCAATAATTTATGTATTAATCAAGTTATTAAAGTTTTTAAAAGTGGGTAGCTAGCTAGCGAGGTTTCCGTAAACCATTTTGTTCTGTGCCAAGCGCGATTTATTTCTGTTAGCGCTGTATGGCATCCACAGTTAGGTCTGAAACCATGACTGTTGGATGAAAAAGCATTGCGAGAAAGCCGGAAGGAATTTTTAGGACTGATCGTTTTTGCCCAGCTTCGGAAAAATGAGAGTTTGAGCATCAACTCACCCTCGTAAATAGGCGAAGGTATTGCTACAAGAAAAGTTGTTAATTGGGTAAAAGCCTTGAAACAATAGTATTGCATCTGTTCTCAAGAAACAAAATTTATCCATAAAAACCAATAACCGTATAACTATATGTAAACCTGCTTTGATTTCTTCAGAGCAGTTTTTTCGATTCCATATGAGAGCAAATTTATCAAAAACATCATATGTCGTATAAAGCACTTGTCAATGCGTATATCAAAAAAGTATAATACATTTATATTGTCAATATTATCTTATCTGTATTACCCATGCCGAAGAAAAAAAATGATGAATCAATTACCCTGTCAGCGTTAGAAGAAGACCTATTGACAGCGCTGTTTAGCAAAGAACTTTACGGGTTGCAAATTATAAATGCCATCAATGAGGCAAGTGAGGGCAAACGTCAAATTGGGTTTGGTAGCTTGTATCCTACCTTGCACCGAATGGAAAAAAAGGGTTTGGTTAAAGCGCGTTGGGGCGAACAAACTGACCCAGAATCTGGTGGTGCGCGGCGTAAATATTACCAAGTTACTGGTTTGGGAGAACAAATACTTCAGGAAACTCAAGAATATCGCGCTCAATTAGCTGGATGGAAACCAGCATTAATCGAGCGATTCGGTTTTGTGCGATTGGTTTTCAGTCAGATTGGAGTATAGGAGTATCAAACTATGAATTTATTCAAAAATATTGATAAATTTCTCAAACTTGTACCCAAGCTGCCAATAATATTACAAGCATTACTAATACCCGTGCTTGCAATACTCTTTTTTGTGTGTATATCGCCTGTATTAATATCGTTTATTGTCTTCTATTATGGCAAATCCTATCTAAAAAAATTCGTCGAAAACTTTATTGAACAAAAGAATCACTCGATAAATCTGATTACAAACAAACTAGAAAAAATTTACGATAAAGCAATACTTAAAATTGAAACTCTAGATAAAATTGATAATGCTTTGGGCAATAATGCCTCACCACCCACACAATACGAAATAGCTAAATCAATAGAAACTTTCCAAAAATCCAAACAAGGATTGCAAAATGCAAATGCCGAATTCGATGAAGCGGTTAAATCGTTCTTCGATGATAATCCAAAGTCCAAACCAAGCCCAAAATTACCTATATGGATATTATCTAAACTTAGAGAAGATTGGCGTAGAGACATTGTAGAAAAACGAGTCTCAGATATTAATTCGGGATATAAGGGAATATTGTTGCAATTAAAAACTATTAAATATCTTATGGAAATGTATTGGGCTAGCTTAATTATTAAATTTCAAGACTTTAGAGATGGTGATGCATCAAATAAAAGTACAAAATTATAACTAATCGGAGTTTGCATAATTAAAGATGAAAGCATCTTGACTCTTATTTTATCAAGGTGTCTTTAAATCAAATTAAATATGAGAAACTACCTCTAAAAAGATTTATGAATTTAACACAAACATGAGTAAATTGCCTAATTATTCAACGCAAGAGCCAGACGATAATCCTTACCAACAAATTGAACTGAGCATTGTTAAAGAGCGCTTGCGTCAAGCTCGCCAAAGCTTCAATTTAGCTTTACTTACAACAGCTATATGCAGTGGAGTAACTGCGGGAGGAACAGCACTTTTGCTTAATGGTACTGTTGCTCCTGGAACGCTCACTGCTATTGGTGGTGCGGCTTCTTCTGTGTACTGCTTCAAATTTGCTAGAGATGCTAATGATAGGTTAGATAAAATTACTTCTGATTTGAGAAAGAGGAGTTAGTAAATGGTGAGAATAATTCCTCCTCTCTTAATTTTTTAAACTTTCTCCTTAAACGCTACTTTCTTCAGCTAAAACATTATTTACAAACTTTATGCCATAGTTTCTTGCTGCCAGAGAATTAATTAAGAACATCAATAATAGTACAAACGTATACATTATCCAAATATGCAAATTGGGTAATAAAAAATATCCAGTAAAACCCATAGCTATCAAGAATAAAAAGCTAAAGCCAGCCAAATCTCTCGTTAAAAGAAATTTTTGATGTGCATCTTCAACTGCTGTCTTTGATTCATGTTTCTTATATATTTTGTACCAAAGACGATTTTGTTCGGTTGGGTCACTTGGAAGATTACCAAATTTAGTTTTCAAGATATTTGGATCTATCCTAGGGTCTTTATCCATAAAATAAGAAAATGCTCGACACCCAGGAAGTGGTTCTTTGATTCTCCAAAAAACAAGTATTGCTTTTAAATGAGAACTAAGCTGACCGTTTATAACTTGTGCAAAAATACTGGAAACAAGCAATAATGGTGCTGATGTAAGCAATTTCTCTAGAATTGACTCCATAGCTGTATTAACAGATATTCCCAAATCTAAAATTAGGAATATTAGGATGTTAATAATAATGTAGGTGATGATAGATGAATTGTTTTGTTGATTCAAAGATTTTGCATCAGTGGACATAGAATATAATCTCCCAATTGAATAAAAAAATTAGAATATCGATGCCGATACAGCATAATACTTTACTGGAGTCCGTATCAGTAAAACCGAAAGAAGAGTTCGGCTATTTGCAATCTTCTTAGCTGTTTGTAAGTCCTGATTGGAAGCACCTGAATCGGTAAGGTGACTGTGCCAAGTTCCTAAACAGTAAAGCGCTCCGTTGCATGATGATAAATATTTTTCCAACATATTCCCGGAAGTACCCAATACAAACTCAAACCGCAAACGCTGACTATTTTCCGGTGCTGGTAAAACATCTGTTACTACAAAAGCTTGCTGCGTCTCGAATATTCGACCAACAAGAATACCGCCGGTTTCAACATTGGGGTAATTGGCACAATCTTTGAGAATCTTTTGATGGGCAGGTTCGGATATTCTCACAGTCCACGATGAATCATTGTTGATAGGTACAACATAAAAAGGAGGCACATCTATGGGTGTCCAGCTAAGTCCCATCTCATCCTCGTCAACTGCTCCCAGAAAAATGCGACCATTCTTATCTGGTAAACCTTTAGTACGTATTTTAGAAATACTTACAGCCATCGATGCAGATAGCATCGATATTTTGGCATCAGAAATAATCATGGTCGTTGAACCGCATCCTTGACCTGTAGCGTGATAAGATGTTGAATCTTCGGCAACGAATATCGCATTCCTTAATTGCTCCGAAGTCCTCATCACTTCATATGCTTGGGCAATAAGGTCAACCGAATTAGGATTTCTGCCAGGTCCCTCAATTGTCATCAATCCAACTTTACCTTCAGCAAAAAGGGAAGTTTCAATAACTCGCAAAGGTAATTTCTTCGGTTCAATCGCAGCCAAAGCTTCTCGTACAGCTAGGGATGCTGTTGTATTAATTACTGCCCATGCTTTTCTTGGAAAAAGTTTCTTTAATAACTTTGAATCATGGACTGCTTGAGTAACATCTGCATCAAAATATGAAGAATGTTGTCCTAAGCCCTTGATAGCAAGCCATAATGCTCTAGCTTTGGAGCCAAACCAAGTGCTATCCTTATTTATAGCTTCGGGTAGAAGTGCATGACGTGCTGCATTGTGTGGGGACAAATTTTTATTATCGATAACGATAGATGGTCCCGTGCCGGAACGAGCCATATGAATGGCAATTTTTGACCCCACACTTCCGCAACCAACAAGAACAATATCTTGATTTTCAGCTAATTGTCGTTCGCCAGAAAATTTTTGTAATAGCTTTGGAGTAATAGCGTACTTATGAATTGCGCTCCAAACAGGAGTTTTATCATCTTTCGCTAACAGTTGAGGTGCCCCTACTTCAAGAATATAAGGCACTAATTCAATCTCGGATGATTCCCCAATTAGGTGAAATGGACGGCGAACGCATAAAATTACAGCAATTGGAAATGTTGCATTTTTTGAATCTAGCCACTTGAGTCTTTGTTGGAGTAAAGAAAACGCTCTTTCAAAGTTCTTGTTACATCCAAATTCTTTGGCTCGCTCCCGCAGACTACCAACATCAGTTACGTTTTCCGGTAAATACTTATCTGCAATTTGAAGTTCACCATTGGGAAGCTTATCGGGGGGAATAATAACAGCAAGGCTGCGTCCATAGGAAGATTTCTCTCCTACCATTCCACGGAAAAGTATATCCAAATCTTTTACTTTTAGCAGAAAACTATTTACTTGCCCGTAAATAAAATGCTTGGATGAATTGGGCTTTTTAACTTTTAAATACCCAAATACTAATAAAAAGTAATTTTTGTTTTCATATACCAAGCCGTGTAAATAATCGCTATCTGCAACGATAATATTCTCAAGACTATCTCTTCTAACTGGTTCCCAACCTTGATTGAGGTCAATTAGCTGGTTCATTGCAGCTTTCTCAAGCCAAAGTACTATTTGGTCTACAATCGCCAAAAGTCCTTGAAAAAGAAGTAATTCGTTGATATCGCCGTCATAAATACAGGGAAGAACAGCTTCCTCCGGTGAACCAGGATTTACATGAGCCAGGGAGCGGTCAAAATCTGCGCGTAACTTTACTATTGGTGCGTGAATGGGAAAACTTTGTGGAAATGAGAAAGTTACAGCCTCAATAGCAGAAACTCCATTTGGACTTTTACCCTCTGCCATCCATTTGTTAGGAAGTCCAAGTTGTACTGCAACCACCGCATCAACACTATTATCTTCAGTATTGAGACGCACCTCTAATATTTCATTTACAGACGGGTGGCTTGTTATTAAAGTAATACCGCGTTGAATTTCTGAGTTGATACCTTTAGGAAAATAAAATTGCTTGCTTTCAATATTAGACATTACAAGCAGGCTCCTTTATCCATGACTCTGGGGTTGCCGAGTAATAATACCAAGGGAACGTGAAGATAAGTCTCCCATCATCAGACTTCTTAACCTCGGTCCATTTGTTCCAATTTCAAATTCCATAATTCGTGGGGATGTTTTAGTTGGATAGTCTCCGGTACATTGGAATGACCCAGATACATTCTTAGCAATCGCTTCATACTCTCGTTTGGCACCGATACACGGCGGGTCGGAATCGTTCGCGCTAATAGGTTTACAGCTTGCCACAATCACAGCGCCATAACGTCCTTGAGAAAGAGCTTGTCTGGCATATTCGCTTACTTCAGCTTGTCTGCCTAACTCGCTCCAACTATCGTGGGACAACGAACGCCAAGAACAATGATGGGGAGTCTGGAGGATGTCGTATTGCAGCCAATCAGGATGTTGATGATGTTCTATCCATAGACGTTCCCACACTTTAACTTCAGCATCACCAGCGGTAAGAAATCGACAAGCAGCATTGTTTCCACCACCTGTAAGGTCGAAACTGAGAATCACGCTTGAGCGATTTTTAGCTAAGGTTTCTTCTTCCTCTTCACTGTCAAATTTAGGTACAGGACCGAGCAGTCGAGCGGTCATACTGGAGTCGAAAACACCGTTCACTTTCGTAACTAAATCACCAACTTTTACCAAAATCAAACCCAAATCATCGGTTTTACCATTTTCGTCTTCGCCCATTATTTGGATGCGATCGCCATCTCCAACTCCAGCAAAATAGTTTTCTCTAAAATACTTTACCCGTCGTCTCGCTTCGGTATTAAATGCTTTGGCATCTTCACATAAAGTCAGCGTCCTTGAGGCACGACGGAATACCATCGGCGAAGACCAAATCTCTCGAATGAAGATTTTATCGTCAAATTTACGGTATGTATCTGGCGAACCCAAGTGAAAATGTTTCTCCAAACCCCGGCAATGGTCTTGGTCGGGATGCGAAAGCAAAAACACATCTACACACAAACGCCCTTGCCTATCGCGTTTTAGTTTCTCGCGCAGCATTCCTACTACATTTGGGGTTGAATCATTAGAGCCGTCGGCAGCCGCTCGAATATTTACATCAATAAGTATTGTTTTACCGCTTTCTAACTCAATCAACGTCATATCGCCATTATCAACGGGGAAGAAGTTCAGTTTCGCTATCATAAGCATATTTTATACACAATTATGTTGTACGCAATAATTGTAACGCGCAAAATATTAAAATTACATAGTAAACATCGAAAAATGTATATAAAGTGTGCGTATACTTTTAAGACAAAATTTACCATGAACAAGAAAAAACGCGCTATTAACCTTTCTGTATCGGATTTAGATAAAGCTCAGTTAGAACAAATTGCCCTGGAATTTGACATGAAATGGGGCAATCGCCCAAATATTTCAAAACTAATGGAAGCAATTGCTCGTCATAAATTAATAATTTCTCCCAATAATGACTGGTCAGAAATACTTATTGCAGCACTTAAGCAAGGTATAGATGCTTTAATTGATGCTGGTAAACTTGAGGAAGCTTTAGTAGTTGCCGATTTACTTTTGCAACGCAGCGAACTATCTTTACCTTTACGAAAAGAAATAGAACGCTTCAAAGAAAACCCGCCACCATCTTGGCGTATAGAGATTAATCGTTACATTCGTCGTCAACAATCATTTCAGCTATCCTATCAAGATGCAAGAGGACGTTGGTTAAATTTTACCGTTCGCCACGCAAAAGTTGTCCCTCACGAACAACGTCAATATCTTGATTGCTGGTGTGAAGAAACAGAAAGAAACTTAGATATACCAGAACTAATCCACAACTGGAGTTTGCGTTTAGATAGAATTTCAGAAGCAGGTATTACACCAATTTCTGATTCGTGGTGTCCCGACTTAGATTATGTCGAAGTAGAAATGCGCTTGTTCGGTAGATTAGCTGTCTCTTATAAAACTAGAAATGAAGACATAACCAGTGAATTGCTACCTGGTAAAGAGCCAATCCGAAAAGTAGTAAGAAAAATTTTTAGCACTTATTGGTTTATTAGAGAAATTTTGCCAGATGCATCAAAAATTGCAATTGTGTCACCTTTAGTTATACGCGAACGCCTTAAAAAAGAGCTAATGGCTGCTTGCGAACGCTGTAATATGGAAACAGAGAATTAGTTAAGATAATATTTAATAAAGAAAAATATATAAAAATACTTATAAAGTTGAAACTTTTTAATCAATAGATTGGCTGTTGAAATATTAATCTTGACCGGAAGGTCCGCTATTTTCATTAGGAGGAATAATAAGCGGAGCATTTATATCATAAAATGAAACCCCAGCATTTTTTAGTTGAGAAAACCAAGAATCAGACGCTACATAATCTTCTGTTCCAGATAAGTATCCTTGCCGGTTGGCTTCATATGAAAGTAACCATTGTTCGCCATACAGTTCTTCTTTTAATAAGAATTGCTCCCATCTACTTGTATCTAAACCCTGATTAATTTGTCCGCGTCTGCGTGCATCTAAAGCTAAAAGTGCTACAACAGAATCGGACATTTGAGAAATTGATTCAGCGGCGAGTTTGCTAATTGGTAAATTAAACACAATTGCTGACCAAATAGCCCAAGCTACCTCACTGCTATACCCAAGTGTCGCATATCTTGAAATTTGAAAATTTAAAACTTTTTCCAAAGATTCTAAATCTATTTGGAAATTATTATCTTGTTTACCTTGAACAATATAAAGTGAATCGCGTAAAGTACTAGGGTCTATCGTAATCGATTGTAACAACAAACTTTCTAGAAGAAACCAATTATCTGGATGAAGATTATTTAACTTAGTAATTCGCGCTACTGCATATTTTAGTACGGGTTCTTTAGGAAATTCATTTAATAGTTGAAAGGTTCTATCAAAATAGCGAACAATATCCTGCATTTGGGTTAACTTCTTGTCATTAAACTTATATTCAGATAATTCTAAAACCCATGTAGAATCTAAAGAACAAGGTAACTCAACGATAAATGTTTTATCTGGATTGATAGTTAATTCAAATTCCGACATTACTTGTTGAATTTGACTTAAAGCCGATTCTGCATCTGAAAGATTTTGAAAAGTGAATTCATAATCATCACTATAACGAAATCCTTTAAACGGGTAAGTGCAAGTATTTTTTAATCGCTTCTCTAATTCCACATCCGCAGTACAAAGTAGTAATTCTGCAACAACGAGTGAAGTATCAGGACCAATAGGAATTCCTAATGTTTGACCATCCTGACTGCTACGTAGCAATTCATCTAGCGTATTACCGAAATACTTGCTTGTACCCTTGCGGTGTTTCTTTGCTGTTGCTTTCCCATGTACAGCCCAAGGAATACTATGAGTATAAATTGATTGATAAAATTGCGAAATATCTGTCTTTAGTATGTATCTTCCGGTAATTCTATTTTTAGCTCTTTCAACAGGAATTAAGTCAAATTTAAGCGCAGGGGATATGGAACGATTGCGCTCAGGTAACGGCATATGTATAGGTTTACTCTTGGAATAGTTTGATTTACTTATTATTTGTTGAATTTCAGACCATCTTTCATCTATTAAATCAGAAAGTTGTAAAAAATATACTGGATTCGGAATACCTAATTTTCTTCTAAGCGAACCATACCTAACATGATTATGGTAATAAAGTTTCGTAGGTTTTTTAGGATAGTTATTTAATAGTGTTTTACTTGATAAAGCTAAGTCGGCAACCAATATTGTATTAAAAGGAGGTGGAAGCTCTTTTGGAAAATATCCTCTCTTTATTAAATCAACTTTATCCATCTATAAAAATCCTCTAATCTCCTACAGTTAGCTCCATACACAGCAGCAAGGACGCAAATCATTATACTTAATAAATTATAATGAAAGCAGCAAATATTATTTTTATGTTTGCCTTGACTTTTGCTCTTTCAAACGTAACTGCAAAATACCAAAAATAAATGCGTTTTACAGATATTTCTCTCGCCAAATAAGTTCTTCCTTGCTCTTGGCGATCGCGATGGTATTTATTTTTAGCCGGAGAGCAAAAGTAAGAAAAATCAAGAAGCCTTTGGAACGATTTTTTGATGATGCTGGCGGAAAAAATAAGTACCCACCAAACGAGCGATATGGGTAAATTGAGCGCCTTTCAATCAATAATACAACTGTATTATCTAGCTTTCTGATAATGTAAATTTCTTTTTCGCGCTCCAGTAACATTAATACGCATATTGATAACTTCTTTGGTAGCCTGATAGTATTCAACAGCTTCATCTAATGTCATTCCATTTCTGAGAATATGAAGTGCAGCTTCTTCTGAAATTAAAAGTGTTGGACCTAACCAGTTTGCTTCATCTTCATATTCTTTATTAAAATTCCGGCATCCATATTCATTAAATGGTGCGGTTGGTGGATGCATTAGAATACCATGACTCAACTCATGAGCAACATTTGAAGCTTGACGTAAACGGTTGTGGGAGTCATTGTGAACAATCAGTCTTCGTGTATTATCAAACACCGTTATCGCAGAAAAACTTTTTATGTCTTTCGTTGTAAGATAGTCAACTTTATCAGGAATTTTGTTGTGAAATTCAGAAAGTGGGATGATGCGAATTTCTAAATGTTCGGCAAGTTGCCAAGGACATAACGGAGCGTATGGTTTTATCCCTAGCTCGGCTCTAAATTCCCTAGCATAATCGTTTGCCTCGGTCTTAAAACCGTGGCGTAACTTGTCCTTAGCTGACTTATTCGGCATAAGCATTTACCTCCTTAAAATCATTAAAATTTGTCATCTTTATTTATCCTTACGAAGTTGTTCGTAAGCAACTTTGATAACCGCTTCTATCGCCGATACAGCTTCCGGCGTTAGATGTGAGTCCGCACGTAGGTACGCAGTTATTTGAGCAAGTGGATCGGCTTCTATTATTTGAGTGTCTCCTTCGCATCTGATGAAGGAATCCGCTTTCAGCCCCGACCATGTTAATAACGCTGCCATGCTATCCACATCTGGTCTTCTTCCCTGAGCTATACGAGTCAAGGTTGAGGCGCTGACACCGGATTCTTTTGCTACTTGCTTCCATGTAATACGTTTCGACTGCCGCTGACCATCCAATGCAGCATAAAAAGCTTCAACATCAAATTGTCCTTTTGCCATTTTTTCCTCAATTTCACTCTTGCAATTTTAAATCAGATGTGTAATATATGTACAGTAGTTAATTTCACTTGTGCAATTTAGAGTCATAATCGCAATTAATTTTATGGTTAATCATATGAAACATGACGAAATCGAACTGGAATCTTGGGTTAAACAGCACGGTGCGACCCAGGTTCCTCTTGCAAAATCCTATTTAGTTCGGATTGACGAACAACGTTATAAAGTATACGACCCTGTAGTTACAGGAAGGCAATTACTAGATGAAGCAAGCAAAAGACCTGTAGATGAATACTTGATCTTCCAATTGTTACACAACGGACAATTAGAAGAAATCCGCCTCGATGAAACAGTCGAACTAAGAAAGCCTGGTATTGAACGATTTGTCACTTGGCAAAGCGACCGCTCTTTCCGCTTTGTAATTGATGGTCGGCGATTTGAGTGGGGTGCGCCTATTGTTACAGGAATGAAGTTAAAAAAGCTTGCAGGTGTTGACCCTGCTTCCTATGGAATATGGCTGGAAATGCGGGGAGCAGAAGACCGTCCAATTGCTGATAGCGAATGCGTTGATTTGCGTTCACCAGGAATTGAGCGGTTTTTCACTGGTAAAAAGACAACGACGGAGGGTTAAGTAATGAACTTTTTACCCTCCAATGACCGCCAATATTTGGAAAATAGAGGTTTGAGATTTTCAGAAGTCGAGGACGGCAAACAAAAAGGTATTATCTTGCTTGAGTTTGGCTTACCTTCCGGTCGTTATGACGTACAAAAAGCAGACATCCTGATATTGCTACCGTATGGATATCCAGACGTGCCGCCGAATATGTTTTATCTACTGCCGTGGGCGAAACTTTTGGAAGGTACAAAATATCCAAAGGCAGCCAATCAACCATTTTCTTTTAAGGGTCAGAAGTGGCAGCGATGGTCGCGCCATAATAATCAGTGGCGACCTGGAGTTGATGGAATATGGACAATGCTTAAGCGGATTGAGAATGCTTTGGAGGTAGGTGCTTGATAACAGCAAGTTTAGCGTTGCTTGAGCAACATTTTCACTATTTACGCAAGAATCTAATACGGTCTGATGGGGTAGAACGAGCAGCCTATGTGCTTTGTGGAAAAGCACATATTGAATCAGAACCTTGGGATGGACAACCGCATCGCAAGTTTGTATCCCATGAAATTTTATCGGTACCAGAGGAAGATATTGTTTCTTGTTCTTCGACTCATATTACCTGGACAACAGATTCTTTAGTAAAAGCATTAAAGCTAGCTCAAAATAAGAAATTGACTGTAGCTATTTTCCATAGCCATCCAGAGGGTATGGCTGGTTTTTCCGCTCAAGACGATGCCAACGAACCGGAATTGCTGGAACTTGTACAAAATCGAAACGGTTTAAATACACAGCTATTAAGTGTAATTTTGACCTCAGAGGGAAAACTTGTTGGTCGGTTATGGATTAACCAACAATTGAATATTCCCCTGCGAATGATTCGTATTATCGGCTCTTCAATCGACTTACATTACCCAGAACGCGGACTGGGTGTCCCTCCACCAACATTTCATCGTCAAGCATTAGCTTTTGGTGAAGCCCTTAACCAAGACTTATCAATGTTGCGTGTTGGGGTAGTTGGTTGCGGAGGTTCCGGAAGTGCGATCGCCATGTTGCTGCCAAAATTAGGTTTTCGCAACATTGCACTTTTTGACAAAGATATTGTTGAAGAAACTAACTTAAACCGCTTGCATGGAGCGTGTCAAAAGGATATTGGACATCCCAAAGTTGAAGTAATCGCACGTTCGCTAACTGAACTAGGACTTGAGGTGAAGGTAAAAACCTACCAAGCCTGGGTTGGGGAAGCTGAATGCCGTGATGCTTTAAAATCCTGCGATATAATTTTTGGTTGTACCGACGACCATATGGGTCGCTTGATGCTGAATCGGTTTGCTTACTACTATGCAACACCTGTGTTTGACATGGGTTTAGCAATTGAAGTTTCTCCGGCAGAACTACCAGAAATTAAAGCTTTGGATGGTCGCGTTACCGTTCTTGCGCCTGTTACAAACCACACTTGTTTATTATGCCGGGGAGTTATTAATCCTATCATGGCAAGGGATGAAGCTTTAAAGCGCACTAACCCTTCGGAGTACGAACGCCAAAAAGCAGAAGCATATGTTCTAGGAGAAGGAAATCCCAGCCCGTCTGTTGTTTTGTTTACAACGGATGTGGCAATTATGGCAATAGAAGAACTAGTTCATCGCCTCCAAGGATTTCGAGGAGATGCTGGTGCTGTAGCGCAAAGAGTTCGCAAGTTCCATTTGATGACCGATAGACTTCAAGGAGCTAACCCCAATCCCCACTGTGCTGTTTGTGGAACCGATGAATATTGGGGTAAAGGAGATGTTGTGCCATTTCTTAATCTAGTGGAGTAGATAATGTTAAGGAGCAACTTTATTCATTATATATTGGTTTGGCTGCGTTTTATACCCAAACCAGACCTTGATGCACGAACTACAAAAGTGTATCCCGCCCCTGAAAATATAAAATTGGGAAAAATTATAGTAGTTGGTGACTCTAAATACCAAAAATGGGCGTGCTTCCGCTGTCCCGGAGGATGTGGTGAAAGCATACTACTGTCATTAAACCAAAAGCGACATCCTTTCTGGAGAATAAGTTTAGACTGGCTGGGGCGACCAACGCTTCACCCTTCTATCAGGCAGCTTAATAAATGCCGATGCCATTTTTGGGTACGTCAAGGGATTGTCGAATGGTGCCCTGATTCCGGGCAAAAATAAACACCACGAAGTAGCGTAGTCAAAACCTATAAACAATTTTCATTAATTAAACGAAAATTGTTTATAGGTTTTATCATTTTTATGAAATTAAGTATGTAATTGAATAGTTTCACTTATTGTTTTCATAATTTACTTCAGACTTTAGCTTTGATACAAAGAACTTTTCCATCAATCATACGCAGCAAAATTTATCGTAATCAATTGGATTGAAAGACAAGCGGTCGTCAAGATGCTTCATAGTAATATGAATTATTTCTAGTTGTATACTTCTCAAAGCAAAACGACAATAATTATTTTTTACTGGAAAAATCATACTTGTACGACTTTTAATTATCCTGAAATTGCGGGAATATAGCTTCTAGTTTATAAACATCAGCTTTAATAGTAAATATCATAAATGTAGCGCAACTGCAATTCAACTCAATGTGAATTAAAGTTGCACCTCACTAGTAGTTGAAAACGAATTGGGATGAAGAAGGCATGAAAAACATTCAGCGACTTTATACCCAAAGTACATTGGCTAAAAAATGTAAAGTTAGCCTTCAAACAATTAAGAACTGGTGTTTATGGGCAGGACTTACACCACCAAAGAAAGCGACTTATTTTAGTTGCGATGAATTAGAGGCATTGGCTGATTTTTATATCGCTTATAAATTTCTGCGCGTACAGCAGGACGCTTACATAGATACTGTTTTAGGCATGGGTGGTTTGAAAAAGTATATTGCTTCGGTGCGTCGTATGAGCTTACGTCAATTTGTTACGGAGTTCTTGACGGCGGAAGAAAAAGCTCACTTTCTAGCACAGATTTTAGTTGATAAATTAGAAGAGGAAATTGAAGATGATGAATTTAACTTTGGTGGCACAGCAGCTTGAAATTCCATTAGAGCAACTTAAATCGATTTGCCAAGTATTAAAGATTGAAATTGTTAAAAACGCAGTTACACCAAATGATAAACAGAAAATTCAAGAGTTTATTGGAGCTTGTAAAAATCAGCAAATAACCATAGAGCAAGGATTATTAGAACTACAACAATTACAAAAAGAAGCCCAAACTCAACAACAAACTTTAGGTGAAAGATTCAACTTAGATGAATTTTTCAAGCAACGTATTGGTAGCTCCCCAGAAGAACTAAATCCAGGGAGCTATCATCACGACCTATATCAGTTGCTATTGAAATCCCAATCAATATCTCAGGTTGGCTACACGTTGTTTCGCGAAGCTTTTCTGCGCCAAACTCAGGATTTGATTATGAACGGTACGGAAG